>CALZOU010000005.1 GCA_945827805.1 uncultured Lachnospiraceae bacterium | reverse complement strand
GCATACGAGATCTAGTACGGTCTCGTGGGTTCGGAGATGTGTATAAGAGACAGCCCATACCCCTCTGTCCCCTTTCTCTGCCGTCCGTCCCCAACACCCCCCCGCGCTGAAAGTCGCGGGGCCCCTTCACCAATTTTTCCACCACATTTTTCCACCCGCGAAACATTGCGAATCCCCCCCAATTATGCTATGCTATTGGCATATATTGAAAAAAATGCCCATCAGGCAAAAGGAGGCACGACATGAAGTTATCCGCATTGCTCGAAGGACTGCAGACAGAAATCCTGCAGGGCAGCCCCGACATAGATATAAAAGAAATCATCTACGATTCCCGAAAAGTAACCCCACAGACCCTTTTCATCTGCGTGCGCGGAGCCAACGTAGACGGCCACAGCTTCGCAAAAGACGTAGCAGAAAAAGGCGCAGCCGCACTCATCGTAGAAGAACCTGTAGACGTACCGGAAAATGTGACAGTCATAAAAGTACCCGACAGCCGCTACGCCATGGCCCTCACCGCAGCAGCCTGGTACGGCCATCCGGCAGACAAATTGAAAACCATCGGTGTGACAGGAACCAAAGGAAAAACCACCACCACATACCTGGTAAAATCTATTCTGGAAAACGCCGGATACAAAGTAGGACTGATCGGCACCATCGAAACCATTATCGGGGAGAAAACGATCCCCTCTGCCAACACCACACCGGAATCCCATCTGATCCAGAAATATTTCGCAGAGATGGTAGAGGAAGGCTGCGACTGCGTAGTCATGGAGGTATCCTCCCAGGGCCTGATGCTTCACAGAACTGCCGGCATTACGTTTGATTTCGGAATCTTTACCAATATAGAACCCGATCATATCGGACCAAATGAGCATGCCAGCTTCGAAGAGTATCTGGAATGCAAAAGCCGCCTGTTAAAGCAGTGCCGCGTGGGTATTGTCAACAGAGATGACGAACACTTTGATAAGATCATCAAAGGACACACCTGCACTCTGGAGACCTATGGCTTTGGAGAAAACGCAGATCTCAGAGCTACGGATGTGCACATGGTAACCAGAGGAGGAAGTCTCGGTATTGCTTACAAGGCCACAGGGCTTCTTAACCTGGATGTGGAGATCGATCTTCCGGGAAAATTCAGTATCTATAATTCACTTACAGCCATGGCAATCTGCCGTCATTTTAATGTTTCGGCAGAAAACATTGTCAGGGCACTGAAAAATGCCAAAGTCAAAGGTCGTATCGAAATGGTACACGTGTCCGATGAATTTACACTGATGATCGACTATGCCCACAATGCCATGTCTCTGGAAAGCCTTCTGACCACCCTTCGGGAGTATCATCCCAATCGGCTTGTCTGTCTGTTTGGCTGCGGCGGTAACCGTTCCAGAGACCGTCGGTTTGAAATGGGAGAGGTATCGGGAAGACTGGCCGATCTTACCATTATCACATCCGATAATCCCCGTTTTGAGGAGCCGCAGGCGATCATTGAAGATATCAAGACAGGAATCGGAAAGACAGACGGCAAATACGTAGAGATACCTGACCGCAAGGAAGCCATAGCCTATGCGATCCATCATGGACAGCCGGGGGATATCGTGGTACTGGCAGGTAAGGGCCATGAAGACTATCAGGAGATCAAGGGGAAGAAATATCCCATGGATGAAAGAGTTCTGATCCAGGAAATCCTGGATGAGGACAGAACACAGGGAGAGTAACAGGGTCACAGCCCTCGGCTGTGCCCACACAAGTGCAGATACGGGGGAGAAGAATGAAATATGCGGATGTGATCGTGGATATTTCCGCCGAGCAGCTGGACAGACATTTCCAGTACAGGATTCCAAAGACCCTGGAAAAGGAAGTATGTCCGGGAGTTCCTGTGGAGATACCCTTTGGCGCCGGAAATAAAAAGATCCGCGGATATGTAGTCCGGGTCACAGATAAGCCGGATTATGATCCGAAAAAAATCAAAGAGATATTTTCTCTCTGTGAACAGGGAGAAAACGTAGAAAACCGTATGATAGAGCTGGCTGTGTGGATCAGAAAGACCTATGGATGTACCATGATCCAGGCTCTGCGTACCGTACTTCCCATACGGCAGAAAACGGAACGTCATGTGGCGAAAATCATCGTTCGCACCGCAGAAACAGGGGAGATTTTATCTCATGCGGACGAAGAAAAGAGAAAAAACCATAAGGCAAGAGAGCGCTTTCTGCGTTATCTTTCAGAACATGAACAGGCGGAGTACTCTTCCTGCGTAAAAGAACTTAAACTGAACGCAGCTGTAATAAAAAACTTCGAAAAAGAAGGTCTGATCCGGATACAGGACAAGACAGCTTCTGTGTCCATGCAGATTTTGGGAGAACGCAGAAACCTGCCCATTCTCACCGGCGAGCAGGCCCGTGTGATGGATGAAATACACAGAGAGTGGGAAGAGGATGAGCCGCGTCCCATACTGCTGCACGGGATCACCGGCAGCGGCAAGACGATGATCTATATGCATCTGATCGAAGAAATGCTGCGGGCCGGAAAGCAGGCTATCCTTCTGGTGCCGGAGATAGCGCTGACATATCAGAATGTGCAGAGATTCTGCGAATGTTTTCAGGATAAAGTTGCCATTCTGCATTCCCGGCTTTCTGCGGGAGAAAAGGCGCAGCAGTTTGAACGGGCAAGAAATGGCAGTGCTTCTATCATGATCGGCCCCCGTTCCGCACTGTTTGCTCCGTTTCCCGATCTTGGTCTGATCATTGTGGATGAAGAACAGGAAAGCTCTTATCACAGTGAGATGACACCCAGATATCATGCAAGGGAGACCGCTGTAAAGCGTGGCCAGCTTGAGAATGCCCGGGTAGTGCTTGGTTCAGCTACACCTTCTCTGGAAGCTTCCTGGCGGTGTGAGAAGGGCATTTACCGTAAGGTAGAATTAAACTGCCGGTATGGGCGCCACGGTCTGCCCGCCGTATACATCACAGACATGAGGGAAGAATTAAAGGCAGGCAATCGCTCTGTGTTTGGCAGGCAGCTTCTGACTTTATTGGGAGAATGTCTGGACAGAAAGGAACAGGCACTTCTGTTTCTGAACAGAAGAGGTTATGCCGGTTTTATTTCCTGCCGTATGTGTGGTTATGTGGTCAAATGTCCGCACTGTGATGTATCTATGACCATGCACAGGGATGGCCGTCTCGTCTGCCATTACTGCGGACGAAGCAAAAGTCCTGTCAATATCTGCCCTTCCTGCGGGTCGCCGTATATCAGCGCGTTCCGTGCCGGGACACAGCAGATCGAAGAGCTCCTTCACAAAGAATTTCCGGATGCGAGAATTCTTCGCATGGATATGGATACTACCCGCCACAAGAATGACCATGAGCAGATCATCAGAACCTTTAGTGAGCATCAGGCGGATATTCTGATCGGTACACAGATGATCGTCAAGGGACACGATTTCCCTGAGGTCACACTGGTAGGAGCCCTGGCAGCGGATATGTCGCTGTTTTCCGCAGATTACAGATCGGCGGAGAGAACGTTCCAGCTGTTGACGCAGGCGGTGGGTCGGGCAGGCCGGGCGGAAAAGATCGGATGTGCGGTGATCCAGACGTATCATCCGGAACACTATGCCATAGAAGCTGCGGCGGCTCAGGATTATGATGCCTTTTACCAGCAGGAGATCGGATACCGGGAACTGATGGGATATCCGCCGGCCCAGTCCATGCTGGCGATCCATGTAAGCTTTGGTGATGCCGAAAGACTGGACATGGCTATGGAGTATCTGAGACGTTTTCTCGAACGGATCGCCCGTAAGGCGAACGCACAGATCATCGGCCCTGCGGACGAGGCGGTGGCTAGGATCAATGATATGTACCGCAGAGTGATCTATGTTAAGGGTGAGAATGAGCAGATGCTCAAGTCTTTGCGGGAACAGACAGAACAGTATATAGAGATAAATAAAGGCTTTGCGGCCATGTATATACAATATGATTTTAATGCATAAAGGAGAACAATATGGCAATCAGAAATATAAGAGTCATGGGGGACAGAGTACTGACAAAGGTCTGCCGCCCTGTGGACCAGATGACAGATAAGATCAGCACATTGATCGGGGATATGTTTGATACCATGTATGATGCCTGCGGCGTCGGACTGGCAGCTCCCCAGGTTGGCATCCTGAAACGGATCGTGGTGATTGATGTGGGTGATGGAGAGGCATATTGCCTGATCAATCCTGAGATCGTGGAGACATCGGGAAGTCAGACGGGTGATGAAGGATGTTTAAGTGTGCCGGGCAAAGCCGGTAAAGTGACAAGACCGGATCATGTGGTGGTCCGTGCCCTGAATGAGCATATGGAGCCCATTGAAGTGACCGGGGAAGGACTTTTGGCCAGAGCGATCTGTCATGAGTGTGAGCATCTTGACGGTATTCTGTATGTGGAACACGTGGAAGGAGAACTCCATGATGTTTCCTATGATGAAGAAGAGGCCTTTGACGAGATCGATGAATTGATCGAACAGTAATACAGGAAGCAGGTGAAACCGATGAAAGCAGTATTTATGGGTACACCGGATTTTGCGGTGGGAGCCTTAAGGAGACTGGCAGAGGACGGACACGAAATTCTGGCGGTTGTGACACAGCCGGATAAGCCCCAGGGCCGTAAAATGGTACTGACTCCGCCGCCGGTTAAAGAGGAAGCTCTGCGCCTTGGACTGGAGGTCTATCAGCCCAGGCGGATACGCGAACAGGAGTGTGTGGAATATCTTAAAGATTTGCAGCCTGAGGTGATCATTGTGGCCGCCTTCGGACAGATCATTCCGAAGGCTATTCTGGATCTGCCAAAATATGGCTGTCTGAATATACATGCGTCCCTGCTGCCAAAATATCGGGGAGCGGCACCGATCCAGCGTGCCATCATTGACGGTGAAAAAGAGACCGGTGTAACGATGATGCGCATGGATGAAGGGCTGGATACCGGGGATATGCTGACGAAAGTTGTTGTGCCTATTGATGCGGAGGATACCGGTGGCAGCCTCTTTGACAAGCTCAGCGAGGCAGGAGCACAGCTAATGAGTGAAACTCTCGAAAGACTTGCTGTGGAGGAGATTCCCGGAGAAAAACAGCCTGCGGAGAGTCCCACACCCTACGCAGCCATGATAAGCCGTGAGGATGGAAAAATTGACTGGAAGGATTCGGCTGTGCGTCTGGAAAGACTGGTCCGCGGCCTTTCTCCGTGGCCCGGCTGCACCACCCGACTGAATGGAAAACAGCTCAAGATATGGAAAACCAGAGCGCAGGATGAACAGTCCGGCTCATGTGCCGGCAGTGTATGCGGTATAAAGTCAGACGCACTGTGTGTACAGACCGGGGAAGGTATTCTGGAGATATTGGAGCTGCAGCTGGAGGGTAAAAAACGAATGGATGCAGCAACATTTTTAAGAGGTTATAAAATAGAAAAAGGTACGATCCTTGGATGATATACCAATTTTTTAGCTACAGAGAGGGGGAGTATAGATGGCACAGGTGAGTCTGACCAGAGAACTGGTCATGCAGATGCTGCTTTCGGTAAGTCAGGAAGAGCATTACAGCCATCTGGTACTGCGTGAAACACTGGATAAATATCAGTTCCTGCCAAAGCAGGACAGAGCGTTTATCACCAGGACTTTTGAGGGGACGATCGAAAACAGGATCAAGATCGATTACTGGATCGATCAGGTATCCAGTGTGAAAGTAAACAAGATGAAACCGGTGATCCGTGAGATTATCAGAAGCGCGGTTTATCAGATCGTATATATGGATAGTGTGCCGGATTCGGCGGCCTGCAATGAGGCAGTGAAACTGGCGCAGAAAAAAGGATTTTACAGCCTGAAAGGCTTTGTGAACGGTGTGCTTCGCAGTATCAGCAGAATGAAGAACGATCTGCCGCTGCCTGCGAAGGATCATCCGAAGGCATTTCTTTCCGTAAAGTATTCCATGCCCGAATGGCTGGTGGAAAAGTGGATTAATGCTTATGGAGAAGAAATTACCGAAAAGATATTGAAAGATTTTCTTGAGGAACATGCTACCACCGTCCGGGTCAGAACTTTTTGTTCGGATATAGACATGACACTAAACATGCTTAAGGAAGAGGGTGTCAGTGTCGAAAAAGCGCCTTATGTGGATACTGCGTACGCGATTTCGGGATACGACCATATTCCGGGACTGAGAGCGTTCCGGGAGGGAAGAATCCAGGTGCAGGATGTGAGCTCCATGCTGGTATCCGTATGCGCGAACCCTCAATTGGGGGATACTGTACTTGACATATGTGCCGCGCCCGGCGGAAAAAGTCTGCATATGGCCGATCTTTTGCAGGGAACAGGTAATGTGCAGGCAAGAGATCTGACAGAATACAAAGTGGGGCTTATCCAGCAGAATATAGAGCGCTGCGGCGTGATCAATGCAGAAGCTGTCCGGCAGGACGCTACAGTATTTGACCGAAAAAGTGTGGAAAAATATGATATTGTGCTGGCAGATGTGCCCTGCTCCGGTCTCGGTGTGATCGGGAAAAAGACGGATATTAAATACAGGATGGATCCGGACAAGATCCGGGATCTGGTGCAGCTACAGAGACAGATTCTGCATAATGCCGCATCTTACGTAAAACCCGGCGGTATACTGATCTACAGTACCTGTACTGTGTGCGATGAGGAGAACCAGCAGAATGTCAAGTGGCTGACCCGTCACTATCCGTTCCATGCGGAAAGTCTGGATCCTTATCTTCCGCCGCAGCTTCGCAGTGATCAGACACAGTGGGGCATGCTGCAGTTATTGCCGGGGATCCATAAGACGGATGGCTTTTTCCTGGCAAGGCTGAAAAAGGAGGAAGAAGATGGTCTGGGATTGTAAATCCATGCTGCCGGAGGAACTGAAAGTCCTGGCAGAGCAGTTGGGAGAAAAACCTTTTCGGGCGGCACAGCTTTTTGGATGGATGCACGAAAAAAATGTCCGTTCTTATGATGAAATGACAAACCTCCCGGCGTCTTTCAGAAAGAAGCTGGAAACAAAATATCCGCTGACCGTTTTGGATTGTGTGGAAATGCAGGTATCAAAGCTGGATGGTACACGAAAATTTCTCTTTCGTCTGGAGGATGGCAATGTGGTGGAGAGTGTCTGGATGGAATACCATCATGGAAACAGTGTCTGTATTTCCACGCAGGTGGGCTGTAAGATGGGATGCCGCTTTTGTGCCTCTACTCTGGGCGGCTGGGTCCGTGATCTGAAACCTTCAGAAATGCTGGAACAGATCTATCAGATCCAGAGAATCATGAATGACAGAGTTTCCAATATCGTGCTGATGGGAACAGGAGAGCCCATGGATAACTATGACGCTGTGGTTCGTTTTATCCGTCTGGTGAGCCATGAAAAAGGACTGAATATCAGCCAGAGAAACATTACAGTCTCCACCTGCGGCATTGTGCCAAGGATCCGCCAGTTTGCCGATGAGGGTCTGAATGTGACACTGGCACTGTCTCTGCATGCGCCAAACGATGAAAAAAGAAGAGAACTGATGCCGATAGCCAATCGCTACAGCCTGGAAGAAGTGCTGGCGGCATGCCGGTATTATTTTGACCGTACCGGACGCAGGCTCACCTTTGAATACAGTCTTGTGGGCGGAAAAAATGATTCCGAAGAAGATGCCAGACAGCTGGCAGGCCTTTTGAAAGGGCTGAACTGTCATGTGAATCTGATCCCGGTCAACCCCATAAAAGAGCGTAATTACGTTCAATCCGGCCAAAAAGTTATCGAGGCATTTAAAAATAAACTTGAAAAATACAAAATTAATGTTACTATTAGAAGGGAAATGGGCCGGGATATTGACGGCGCATGTGGTCAGCTTAGAAAAAGTTATATGGACAAGAAGGAGTAACTGACAATAAGATGAAGTCATACGCATTGACAGACGTAGGCAGAGTCAGACATACAAATCAGGATTATCTCTTCGCATCCGATGAACCGATCGGCAATCTGCCGAACCTGTATATCGTCGCCGATGGAATGGGAGGACATAATGCAGGGGATTACGCATCCCGCTGTGCTGTCGGCGCGGTAATCGATACCGTGCGTGGTGAAAGAGAATTCAATCCGATACGTATCCTGAATTCTGCTATTGAAAAAGCAAATCTGGAAGTATATACAAAGGCCCGGGAAGATAAGAGACTCGAAGGCATGGGAACTACCCTGGTGGCAGTGACTATTGTCGGAAAGTACGCTTATGTGGCCAATGTGGGAGACAGCCGCTTGTATGTGATCGGCAGTCAGCTGTTGCAGATCACCCGTGATCATTCTCTGGTAGGTGAGATGGTGCGAATGGGAGAACTCACAGAAGAAGAAGGGCGAATGCATCCGGACAAGAATATCATTACTCGGGCATTGGGCATCAATCCCACAGTAAAAGTTGATTTTTTTGATGTAAAGCTGGAAGATAACAATAGTATAATGATGTGTTCCGACGGACTCAGCAATATGGTGTCAGCGGAAGAAATACTGAAAACAGTGCAGTCCTGCGAGGGAGCGCAGAACAAAGCACAGTGTCTAATAGATAAAGCAAATGAAAACGGCGGTAAGGATAATATTGCCGTGATCGTGATCGAACCGTTTACAGATGAGGTGAATATATGATAAATGAGGGTATGTTGATAGGGGAGCGTTATGAAATACTGGGCCTGATCGGTTCCGGAGGCATGGCTGATGTATATAAAGCCAGAGATTCCAAATTAAACCGTCTGGTGGCGGTAAAGGTTCTGCGCCAGGAATTCAGGATGGACAAGACATTTGTGGGCAAATTCCAGAAAGAAGCACAGGCGGCAGCAGGATTGTCCCATCCGAACATTGTCAGTGTATACGATGTAGGTGAAGATGAGAATGCGAACTTCATTGTTATGGAGCTCGTGGAAGGCATCACGCTGAAAGACTATATTAAGAGAAAGAAAAAATTAAGTGTCAGAGAGGCTACCAGTATTGCTATACAGGTATCTCTCGGACTGGAAGCCGCACATAAATGCGGTCTGGTGCATCGTGATGTCAAACCGCAGAATATCATGATCTCCACAGATGGTAAAGTAAAGCTGTCTGATTTTGGTATTGCCAGAGCGGCATCTTCCAATACGATCAGTTCAAATGTTATGGGATCTGTACATTACAGTTCACCGGAGCAGGTACGCGGCGGATTTGCCAATGCGCAGAGTGATATTTATTCGCTGGGTATTACCTTATATGAGATGGTAACCGGGCGAGTACCGTTTGACGGAGATACCAGTGTTTCTATCGCCATCAAGCATCTGCAGGAGGAGATCGTACCACCGAACAAATATGTTCCGGATCTTCCCTACAGCTTGAATCAGATCATACTGAAATGTACACAGAAGAGCGTTGACAGACGTTATGCCAGCATGGCTGATCTGATCATGGATCTGAAACGATCTCTGGTGGATCCGAATGGAAATTTTGTGGAGCTTGCTCCGCTGTCCAGTCATGCCCAGACCATTATGCTGTCAAAGGCAGAGATGGAGGCTATTCAGGCAGCTTCCGGATCACGTTATGATGAAGACGATGATGACGACGAAGAAGACGAGGATGAAAGACCGAGACGACGTCGTGCCAGCCGTTATGAGGAAGAGGACGAAAGACCGAGACGTCGTCGTTCTAATCGTTATGATGATGAAGACGATGAGGAGGAAGATGAGGGCGGAATCAGCGGTGCATTGGAAAAAGCCATGACCATTGGAGGATTCGTTATCGGCGCGATCATCATCATACTTCTGGTTATATTTATCTGTCGTGCAGCGGGGCTGTTTGGCATGGGTGACACTAAAGAAAACTCTTCCTCTGTAGTTTCTTCTTTCAGTGTGGCTGAACAAAGTCACCAGGACGAAGATAATGAAAAGGTTACTGTGCCGGATATCACAGGAAAAACCGTCAGCGAGGCACAGGAAATATTGAATAAACTGCAGCTGGGTATTGCCAAGGGAGGTGAGGCCGCTTCAGATACAGTGGAAGCAGGTCATATCATTTCGCAGGATCTGAAGGAAGGGACCACTGTGGCTGCGCATTCTACAGTGTATTATGTGATCAGCACCGGTGTGGCTGATATTACGGTTCCGGACGTTACGGGAAAAAGCCAGACCGTTGCGGAGACCACACTGAAGTCCAGTGGACTGGAAACAAAGGTTACACAGGAAAACAGTGACACAGTGCCCATTGGAGATGTTATCCGTACGAATCCCACAGCCGGTACAGAGGTTTCTACCGGGAGTACTGTGGAGGTCGTTGTAAGCCTTGGAAAAGAGGATACACAGGTAGAGGTTCCTAATGTTATTGGTGTTTCTGAAAATACAGCTAAGAAGACCCTGAGCAATCTGAACCTGACAGTTGTTGTGGATACCGGTACCAGTACAAACGTAAAAGCCGGTGAGGTAATGGCTCAGAGTATAAAGGCCGGTACCAAGGTGGATCAGAAGACGGAGATCACCATTACCGTAAACAGCGGAACAGAGACTCCGGAGGATCCGGATCCTGTGGATGATCCGGATGTGGCGCCGGGTGAAGCGGGCGGCAATACGGATGGTAATGCGAATGGTAATACAGATACGACAGCGGGTGAAGCAGACGGAGACGAGGAGCAGACAGAGAATAAAGTATGGGCCTGCAACCAGCGTCTGGACACACCGCCGAACTACAGCGGTGGTGCCATCAGGCTGACGCTGTCCCAGGTGGTTGACGGCCAGACTGTAGAAAAAACTGTTGTGGAAAATGAAACTCCGGAATTCCCGCTGACCTTCAGCACAGAGGGAGCAGAGGGTGTGAGTGTTGGTACTGTATATGTGTACGAGAAGATCGATGGTGAGTACAAAAAGATCGCCAAATACACGGTTCCCTTTGAAGAATATTAATATATGACTGGAAAGATAATTAAAGGTATTGCCGGATTCTACTACGTTTACGTGGTAGAATCCGGTATTTATGAATGTAAAGCTGTCGGTATATTCCGAAAAGACAAAATAAAGCCTCTGGTAGGAGATATGGTCCGCATCGAGGTACTGGACGAGGAAAAGAAAGAGGGCAGTCTGGTGGAAATCCTTCCCCGGAAAAATGAACTGATTCGCCCCGCAGTGGCCAATGTGGATCAGGCTATGATCATTTTTGCGGCGGATTTCCCAAAACCGAATTTTTCGCTGCTGAATCATTTCTTATTGATGATGGAACGCAGGTCTGTGCCGGTTGTGATCTGTTTTAATAAAATGGATCTGCTGAAACCAGAAGAGATACAGAAACTTCATGATATTTATGAACCTGCGGGATATACTGTGCTTACGATCAGTGTAAAAGAAGAGCAGGGGATCGATGAGGTTAAAAAGTTGCTTGACCATAAAGTCACTGTTGTAGCCGGACCATCCGGTGTGGGCAAATCATCATTGACCAATACGATCCAGAGTGATATCCGTATGGAAACCGGTGAGATCAGTAAGAAACTGAACCGCGGAAAACATACGACACGCCATTCTCAGCTGATCGAATTGTGGGAAGACAGCTGGTTTATGGATACACCAGGTTTCTCCTCTCTGATGACAGAACCGATGGAAAAAGAAGAACTGCATTTGTTCTTCCCGGAATTTGCTCCCTATGAGGGAAAGTGCCGTTACCAGGGCTGCAGTCATACGCATGAGCCTGGCTGTGCAGTCAAAGAGGCATTTGCCGAGGGTAAGATCGGTGAAACAAGGTATCATGGATATCTCGAGATCTACGAAGAACTGAAAGAGCAGGAAAGACGTCAGTATTAAGGAAAGGCATACGATGAGAGCATTGATTATCAGTGGGGGCACGATCGAAAACGATTTTGCCCTTTCTTTTATAAAACAATACCAGCCGGAATATATCGTGGCAGCAGATCACGGTTTGTTATTCTGCCTGGAGAATGATTTGAAAGCAGATATGGTGGTAGGGGATTTTGACAGTGCGCCCGCCGGTGTGCTGGAACAGTATACGGACAAATATCAGGTGCCGGTACGAACCTTTAATCCGGTAAAGGATGCCACAGATACAGAGATTGCCGTACGTCAGGTCATAGACGCAAAAGCAGATGAAGCAGTCCTCCTTGGCGCTACAGGAACGAGGCTGGATCACGTGATGGGGAATATGCAGTGCCTGCATATCTTTCTGGATGCCGGAATAAAGGCGTATATACTGGACAGCCATAACAGGATCAGCCTTCACAGGGAAGCTTTTTCAATTCGCAGGGAAGAGCAGTTCGGGCAGTACGTATCCTTCCTTCCTGCGGGGGACGCGGTGGAGAAGCTGACCCTTATCGGGTTTAAATATCCGCTGACAAAGCATCGGGTGACAAATACGGACAGCCTCTGCGTGAGCAATGAGATTACGGCAGAGGAGGCACAGGTCAGCTTTGAAAGCGGGGAATTGTTCATGATACAGTCCCGGGACCGATAGCATTAAGGGGACGTTTCTTTCGTCCTGATTTTTTACGTGAATGCTTGTCCATTTTCCTCCTGACATTGATGCTATACATATGGGGAAATGGAAAAGCGGGATTAATGTTGATATGGATAGTAAGAATTATATTATTCATAATATAGAGCTTTTAGTAAAAAGTAAACAGCTATTGTTGAGTTTTTTATTGTTGTGTGGTAGCATTTATACGGTGTTTTTAATCAGAAAAGTAGAAAGATATAGGACGAAGGGCGCTTCTTGAGGAAAAAGGAACGTCCCCAAAGGAGGAAATATGAAATTAGGAATCGTCGGCTTACCGAACGTAGGAAAGAGCACTCTTTTTAATTCCCTGACCAAAGCAGGCGCAGAGTCTGCCAACTATCCCTTCTGCACCATCGACCCCAACGTGGGTGTGGTTGCTGTGCCGGATAAGCGTTTAAAACTTCTGGGGGATTTTTATCATTCAAAGAAAGTGACACCTGCCGTGATCGAATTTGTGGATATTGCGGGTCTTGTAAAAGGAGCCTCCAAAGGTGAGGGCTTGGGTAACCAGTTCCTGGCCAATATTCGTGAAGTAGATGCGATCCTTCATGTGGTTCGCTGCTTTGAAGATACCAACGTGATCCATGTGGATGGCAGCGTGGATCCGATCCGTGATATTGAGACTATCAATCTGGAGCTCATCTTTGCAGATCTGGAAGTGCTGGAGCGCCGTATGGCTAAAGTGGGCCGCACGAGACAGATGGACAAAGCGGCTGCAAAAGAATACACACTTCTGGAAAAGATCAAAAAGCATCTGGAAGATGGACATCTTGCCAAAACCCTGGAACTTGAAGATGATGATGAAGCAGCTATGATCAAAGAGTACAATCTGCTGACGGCGAAACCGGTGATCTATGCAGCCAATGTGGCTGAGGATGATCTGGCCGGTGAGGACAATGATCTGGTGAAAAAAGTGCGCGAATACGCTGAGGCCGAAGGAAGTGAAGTATTCAGTATCTGCGCACAGATCGAGGAAGAGATATCCGAACTGGATGACGATGAGAAAAAGATGTTTCTGGAGGATCTGGGCATTGAGGAGTCCGGTCTGGACAAACTGATCACAGCCAGCTATCGTCTGCTGGGACTGATGAGTTTCCTGACAGCAGGAGAGGATGAGACCAGAGCCTGGACCATCAAGATCGGTACCAAAGCACCACAGGCTGCCGGAAAGATCCATACGGATTTTGAGAGAGGCTTTATTAAAGCCGAGGTGGTCAATTACCAGAATCTTCTGGATTGTGGTTCCTATGCGGGAGCAAGAGAAAAAGGTCTTGTCCGCATGGAAGGAAAAGAGTATGTGGTGCAGGATGGTGATGTGATCCTGTTTAGATTTAACGTATAAGACTTCCGGAGGAATACGGCATGGACATGCAGATCTATTTTCCCCACCTGGGTATTCACCTTGAACATGTAGGGAAAAATTTCAGTATCTTTGGATTTACTATCGCCTATTACGGTGTGGTCATTGTCATTGGCATGTTGATCGCCATGGCATTGATCATGTATACGGCAAAACGGTTTGGAGAGAATCCGGATAACTATTACGATGTGAGCCTGATGGCTATTCTGATCGGTATCGTGGGTGCCAGAGCCTACTATGTTTTCTTTGCCTGGGACATGTATAAAGATGATATTTTGCAGATCTTTAATATCCGAAACGGCGGCCTTGCCATCTATGGTGGCATTATTTTTGGTGCGCTGACCGTGTTTGTGTATTCCCGGGTAAAGAAAAAAAGCTTTCTCCATATGGCAGATATTCTGATCCTCGGTGTGGTGTTCGGCCAGATCATGGGACGATGGGGCAACTTTTTCAACCGTGAAGCTTTTGGCGAATATACGGACGGACTGTTTGCCATGCAGCTGCCGGTATCGGCGGTGCGTCAGAATGAGATCACACAGACCATGTGGGAACATGCAGTGACTATTAATGGTGTGGAATTCATTCAGGTATCCCCCACTTTCCTTTACGAAAGTCTGTGGAATCTGGGACTTCTGCTGATTTTACTGTTCCTGATCGGACGAAAGAGGTTTGACGGACAGGTGTTTTTGACCTATGTGATGGGCTATGGTCTGGGAAGAGTGTGGATCGAGGGTCTCAGGACGGATCAGCTGCTGGTGCCGGGAACGACGCTTCCCGTGTCTCAGCTCTTGTCGGGAACTATGGTGGTGGCTGCGGTTATCGGACTTCTGATCCAGAACCACCGTTATAGAAATCAGGGTTGCCTGGTGGATGAGCAAAACGGAAAAACAGGTCAGAAACTGGGATGATATTCCGTCGCAAAGATTATAAAATCAAACAGGAGCAGGGAAAGAACCTGTCCATTCTGAAAGTGTTCTTTTTAGAAAAGCGAGGCCTGATGAATCAAAATCAGGTCTCATTTTTTTGCGGAATGTGCTGTTAAGTGTCGTTTTATGTATGGATTTTTATATTAAGCTGTGCTAGAATATATCAGATATACAGGCTATACGCAGGTTACGCTCGTATTTTGACGTGGATGAGGATCTGGAACAGGATTCAGAGATATACTGGGAGATAAGAATGATTTTTTGCGATATACATACACACATTTTGCCGGGGATAGATGATGGTGCCACAGATTGGGAGATGAGTCTTGGTATGGTCAAAGCTTCCTGGAAGGCAGGTGTGAGAACGATTATCGCTACACCGCATTTTCTGCCATGGAAAGAAGATAATCATACCGGAGAGGTTGAGATACTTTGCCGGGAGTTGATGTACAGAAGTCGTGAATGTCTGGGCATTGAGATGGAGGTGTTGCCGGGGCAGGAGATTTTTTACCATACCGATATGGAAGAAAAACTCAGCAAAGGTGAGATCCTTACTCTGGCCCATAGCAGATATATTCTGGTTGAATTTGAGACTGGCGCTTCAGGACAGAAGATCCTTGACGGTCTGGACCGTCTGCGTCTGGCAGGATATTTTCCGATATTGGCACATATGGAGAGATATTCGGCTTTACGTTCGGGAAATTGGCTGCGGGAGTTGAAACAAAGGGGAATTCTTCTGCAGATGAATATGGCATCCATAGAAGGAATGCGTTTTAAGCCAAATGTATACTGGTGTCGGCGGCAGATTACCGAAAATATGGTGGATCTGATAGCCTCAGATATGCATAATCTGACATCCAGAGGGCCATTTAATAAAGAGACTCTGAGATGGCTCAAGAAAAATGTCAGATTCAGCAGACGAAGACAGCTGTTCGGAGGCTTGCCTCAGTAACCCGGTAATGTACTGTTTCGTATCTGTGAAGATACTGAAAAGATACACTATTTCTACAAAAAAGGATAAAGGTATGGAGAAAAAACTACAAAAAAATATGCAGAATGATGAAATTGATCTTCTTCAGCTTTTTATGATGCTGAAAAGTCATTTGTTGATGATCCTGGCAGTCGGACTTCTGACAGGATTGCTCTCGGGACTGTATACACACTTCCTGATCCAGCCTACATACGAAGCCACCAGCAATATGCTGATCCTGACTAAGGAGACTACATTGGCATCCATGGCCGATCTGGAAATCGGTGTTAAGCTGACTGGAGATTATACAGAACTGATCACCAGCCGTACGGTGCTTGAAAAGGTGATTGCCAATTTGGGACTGGATGAGGAGTATATAAATCTCCGCAAGAAGATTACGATCACAAACCCCAGCTCCACCCGTATTCTGAAAATTACGGTTGCGCAGAACGATCCTCTGATGGCTAAGAAGGTTGCTGATGAGCTGGCAAATGTATCGGCTGATTTTATCGCGGATCAGATGGAAGTCGCACCACCGAAAATATATGAGACCAGCGAAGTGCCGATCTATAAGTCTTCTCCAAGCCTGAAGAAAAATATAATGATAGGTGTACTCGCCGGTATTGTTCTGGTATGCGGTATACTGGTCGTACTTGAACTGATGAATGATTCGCTTCAGACAGAGGAGGATGTTCAGCGGTATCTGGATATTCCCGTACTGGCTGTTGTACCGGATAAGGCAATTAAGGCTAAAAAACGCAGATCATCATCTGCAAAGAAAAATAAGGAAGGCAGATAACTATGGCACAGTATAAAATTACGTTGCATGATCCAAAACCGGGTAACTATTTTTATAAAGAAGCATTAAAAACACTGCGGGCTAATCTGCAGTTTTCCGGTAAGAGCAATAAGGTGATCCTGGTCACAAGCTGTCGTGAAAATGAAGGAAAAAGCGATATTGCGTTTCATTTGTCTGTGGAGCTTGCCAATGCCGGAAAAAAGGTGCTGCTGTTAGATGCTGATATGAGAAAATCAGTCTATGTAAGCAAATATGCTATTAAAGAACGGACAAATGGTCTGTCGCAGTATCTCAGTGGACAGATCGAGGATGTCACTTCTATTGTTTACCGTACCAATTATCCCTGTCTGCAGATGATCCTTGCCGGACCTTCTGTACCGAATCCATCGGAGATTCTCGGAGATTCTGCTTTTGGAAATCTGCTGAAAGCGGCCAGAAATTCCTACGATTATGTGATCGTGGATACCCCTCCGCTGGGAGCTATTATCGACGCTGCGGTAGTGGGACAGAATTGTGACGGTGCTGTACTGGTTGTTGAAAGCGGTGCTGTCAGCTATCGTGTTGCACAGCGTGTCAAAGGCCAGTTGGAAGCCGCGGGCTGCAAAGTCATCGGGGCTGTTTTGAACAAAGTAAATAATTCCGGACAGGGCAAATATGGATACGGCAAGTATGGATATGGATATGCTTACGAGTATGAAAAATCTGAAGAGTAGGGTCATTCCGCGAAGGTTAACAGAGGATATATGATATGAAAAAAAAGATTTTATATGGCGGATTATGTCTGCTTCTTTCGATTTTGCTTGGCGGCTTTTTGTTCTATTGCCGTAAAGAGGAAAAACAGCAGATTGATGAAAATAAGCAGCTGCGATTGCAAATGGCAGACAATGTACAGTCAGTAATGGCCAATGGAGAATCAGTAATGGAAGATGGACTGGCCAGTGACGTCGGCGAACAGGAAGAATCCTCGGTGCAGGAAGAAAGCACAGTGCAGGAAGAAAGTACAGTGCAGGCGTCTGGCAGTGCTGAACCGGAGGCGGTTGAGCATGAGATTACAATGATTAGCTTTCGTGGGGATTCTTTTCTTCAGGATGATCAGGTTCAGGAAAAAGGTATCGGTGCTTTAGTAAAGAAAAAGCTGGAAGATCAGCAGATCGACATGCAGGTCAGAGATTATTCCATGTATCAGGCGGGAAGCATGGCACAGCTTCGATTGGCCGGTGTGGATGAAACGGCGATCGAGGGTTATCTGAAACGACATACAGATAATGAAAATAATATGGAGCTTTCCGTTTATGAGACGAAGGTAAGAGCGGCAGAGGATATGAATCTGGAGCGCGATGACCAGGAGGCAATTCCGGTAATCTGTATGGGATACTACGGTGGCTGGTATAATGACCCGGAGGAACTGATCAAACAGATCCAGGATATACTGGGGACATATGCGCAGCAGGAAAAATATCTTGTGGCTGGTCTGTATCCCAGTGTGGATGTGGATAAAGAACTCTATAAGACGAAGATGGAAGAAGCTTGGGGCGACCATTATCTTCAGCTTGATGATGAGATCGACCATTCTCCATCGAAAAATGAGGGCAGAGAGGATATTGCAGCAGCAGTTTTTAAGAAACTGCAGAATCTGGGATATCTGCCCACGGGGGAATAGTTTTTGAAAAAAAACAGAAATATAGAAAAAACGCAGAAAGTACGGAAACAGCAGCAGCAGAAAAAGCAACTGCTGTTTCTTATTGGTGTAGCAGCGATTATTGTTGCGGTGGTGGCTGGCCTGATCGCCAAGGCTGTTCTGGACGGAAAGTCGGAGGAGAATCAGGTATCATCAGATGAGTTTTCAGAGACAGAGGATGAAGATGTAATTGTCTTTGATGGAAAAAAATATGTGTATAACGATCACCTCAGCAATTTTCTGTTTATGGGAATTGATTCCAGCAAAAAAATAGATGAGCAGAAAACACAGAGCGATGCGGGACAGGCAGATTCCATTTTTCTGATCGCGTATGACCGAAAGGAAAATACACTGCAAAGCCTGGCCATTCCCAGAGATACAATGACAGAAATTGAAAGTTTCTCATTTTCAGGAAATAGTCAGGGCATGCAAACGAATCATCTGAATCTGCAGTATGCTTATGGTGACGGTAAGTGGAAGAGCTGCGAATTGATGAAGACCGCTGTATCCCATCTTTTATATGGTGTACCCATCCAGGGATATTGTTCTGTGAAGATGGATGCGGTTCCTATATTGGTGGATATTGTAGGAGGTGTTGAGGTCACTGTATCGGATGACAGTCTTCAGGAAAAATATCCGGAATTCACCATGGGAAGCACTGTGATGCTTACCAGTGAAAATGCGCTGGCTTATGTCCGTTATCGTGATACTGATCAGGAGAACAGTGCCCTGGTCCGTCAGCAGAGACACAGGAGTTTTTTGGATGGGTTTCTTACAAAGGTGCAGGAAGTGTCAGCGCAGGATGCAGGGATCGTCGCAGATTTGTATGAGGGTATTCAGGATTATATGGTAACAAACATGGGTAATGATCAGTTTGTTAAGCTTCTTGATGCTTCAAAGCAGGCACCGGTGGTTTCTGAGACAGTGCCTGGGGAGGGTGCGGCCGGAGCTTATCATGATGAGTATCATGTCGATGAGGATGAGCTTTTCAAGTTGATCATACGGATGTTTTACAAAGAAATATAATAGAGAGGCATACTGATGAAAAAATTTATTAAAATACTGGCTGTTGTGCTTATTATGGCAGGAATCAGTTGTGGAGTAGTGGCTTTTCTGCATTACAGAGATGAACAGAATGCCGGAGAGGAATATGAAGTGCTTCGGGAGCAGGTGGTGGATCCTGTTGTATCGGAAGAAGATCAGGAAGAACCGGAAGAACCGGAACTGCTGGAACCTTCTGTAATAGAAGAGGAAGGAGTGGATTGTCCCATTGATTTTTCTGCATTGCAGGAGGAGAATCCGGATATTTATGCCTGGATCCAGATCCCCGGCACATGTATTGATTATCCGATTCTTTGCCGTCAGGGGGATAATGGTTATTATCTGACACATACCTATACCGGTAAGAACAAGAAAGAGGGAGCAATTTTTACAGAAGATCTGAACAGTCTGGATTTCTCGGATCCCAATACTGTGATCTACGGCCACAATATGAAAAACGGCAGCATGTTCCGCGAACTGCATAAGTATAAAGACAGGGCTTTTTTTGAAGAAAATCCGGATGTGATCATCTATACACCGCAAAAAATGCTGCGGTATCATATTTTTGCTGCATATACTTCGGATGACAGCCATATTCTGAAAAGTAATGATTTTACAGATGAGGATATTTTTTTGAATTATTTGCAGAAAATACTGGACAGAAAGAAAAATATGAGCGATAATGTAAGCGATGATATTGAGCTTGGCTCGGAGAGCAAGCTGATAACACTTTCTACCTGTACATCAAATGCGGAAAAAAGATTTTTGGTGCAGGCGATATTAAATGAAACAAAACCTATTAAGGAGGAGAAGTAAAATGAAAAAAAGATTATTGGCAGTAATCGCAGCAGCAGCTATGGTTATGACATCTGCTGTGGGGGTATTTGCAGCCGGCAGCCAGACTACAAGCATTAAGGCTGTTCAGAATGAGACTACAGATGCAAATAATTATTATGAGACAACTAAGAATATTGCATCAGCACCGAGTTTCATTGCCCTGAAGGAAATTGTTCCGGAAGTCACAGCACTGATCGAACAGGTAAATTCCGGTGCGATTTCAAGTGAGAAATTCCTGGAAGAGATCGCATCTTTAGAGGGTGTAAGCGAGGAAGTTAAGCAGAATGTTGAAGGCAAAGAGATGCTGACAGATGTTTTTGATCTGGAAAAAGTCGGTGAGCCGCAGAAAGTTAACGGAAAATACCGTGTTACTCTGGAAATCCCCGGACTGACAGCTAATACTACCGGTCTTGGATTATTACATCTGACCAGCGCAGGTGTCTGGGAGTACATTCCGGTTGTTGAAGGAAGTATTGATCTGACAAAGAAAACCGCAAGCTTCGATTTTGACAGCTTTTCTCCGGTTCTTCTGGTAGCTGATGAAGGTACTTTCGATACAACAGCGACTACATCAGATAAGACATCAACTACATCTGATAAGAAAACAGACAGCACATCTAAATCCCCGAAAACATCTCAGTCTTCCGACTGGATGGTATGGGCAGTGATGGCTGCACTTCTTGCAGGAGCCGGTGTTGTGGTTCTTCGCAAAAAAGCAAACTAAATAAAAAGTGACAGGCGCCGGTGCAGACCGGCGCCTTTTCTGTATGAAAGGGATTATCGGGAAAAAAGGATGGCATTACCAAAAGAGTTGTGCTATGATAATACAGATTCTTGAAGTAATACAGATAATCAGGAGATAAAATATGTGTGGAATAGTTGGTTTTACAGGAACACAGCAGGCTGCTCCCATTTTGCTGGATGGTCTGTCAAAGTTGGAATACAGAGGATATGATTCTGCCGGTTTGGCTGTTCGGGATCAGGATAAAGAAACAGAGATCGTTAAGGCAAAGGGACGTTTAAAGATCTTAATGGAAAAGACAAATAATGGCGAGGCTGTACCGGGTACCTGTGGTATCGGTCATACCCGCTGGGCAACTCATGGAGAGCCTTCTGAGGTGAATGCTCATCCCCATATGTCCGATGATGGCAATGTGGTAGGAGTGCACAATGGTATTATTGAAAATTATCAGGAACTTAAGGAAAAGCTGACTCGTAAGGGATACACATTCTATTCCTCTACCGATACAGAGGTAGCCGTGAAGCTGGTAGATTATTATTATAAAAAATACGAACATACACCGGTAGATGCCATCAACCATGCTATTGTGCGTATCCGTGGTTCTTATGCACTGGCGTTGATGTTTAAGGATTACCCGGGAGAGATCTACGCTGCCAGAAAAGACAGCCCGATGATCCTTGGTATCACTGGCGGAGAGACATATCTGGCTTCTGATGTACCGGCGATCCTGAAGTACACCAGAAACGTATATTATATTGGAAATCTTGAAATGGCCCGCATGAGAAAGGGTGAGATCACTTTTTATAATCTGGATGGAGAAGAGATCGAAAAGGAGTGTGTGGAGATCAAATGGGACGCTCAGGCAGCAGAAAAAGCCGGTTATGAGCACTTTATGATAAAGGAGATCCATGAACAGCCCAAGGCTGTGGCAGATACCCTTCATTCCGTGAAAAAGGGGGATGTTCTGGATCTGTCAGATGTGGGACTGTCCGATGAGGAAATCAAAGATATTTCTCAGATATACATTGTAGCCTGTGGCTCTGCCTACCATGTAGGTGTGGCGGCGCAGTATGTGATCGAGGATCTGGCCAAGATTCCGGTGCGTGTGGAGCTGGCTTCAGAGTTTCGCTACAGAAATCCTCTGCTGGATCCGAAGGGACTGGTGGTGATCATCAGTCAGTCCGGAGAGACGGCAGACAGTCTGGCAGCGCTTCGCCTGGCAAAAGACAGAGGTATTCGTACCCTGGCTATTGTAAACGTGATCGGAAGTTCAATTGCCAGAGAGGCAGACAATGTGTTCTATACTCTGGCGGGACCGGAAATTTCCGTAGCTACTACAAAAGCTTACAGTACACAGTTGATCGCGGCATACTGTCTGGCCATCCAGTTTGGCAAGATCCGCGGTACCGTGGATGAGAAGTATTACAAAGAGCTTCTGGATGAAATGGAGACTCTTCCGGAGAAAATCACCAAGATTCTGGAGGATAAAGAGCGTATCCAGTGGTTTGCTTCCAAGCAGATCAATGCAAAGGATATTTTCTTTATCGGTCGTGGTATCGACTATGCCATCAGCCTGGAGGGCAGTCTGAAGATGAAGGAGATTTCCTATATTCACAGTGAGGCCTATGCAGCCGGTGAGCTAAAACATGGTACCATCAGCCTGATCGAGGATGGCACACTGGTAATCGGTGTGCTGACCCAGAGCGCTCTTTATGAAAAGACCGTCAGCAATATGGTAGAATGCAAGAGCCGTGGAGCCTATCTGATGGGATTGACCAGTTATGGACATTACGAGATTGAAGATACTTCTGACTTTACCGTATATATTCCGAAGACAGATGAACATTTTGCCACATCTCTGGCGGTGATTCCTCTGCAGCTGATGGGGTATTATGTCAGCGTTTCCAAAGGACTGGATGTAGATAAACCGAGAAATCTGGCCAAGAGCGTTACTGTGGAATAAATATTACAGAAGATAAGAATTCAGGCGTGTTGCAAATGCGGCACGCCTGCATTACTTTTTTTGTTGTAACTGTATTATACAGGCAGGAACACTTGCTGCTGAGACCGTAAGAACAGATTTAAGGTGTGAGCAAACTCCATCGACGCAGCGGATTTCCATGGATTTGCGAATCGTATCTGTGAAGGTACTGAACATATACAGGGAATGATTAACTGTGAATGGGACATACAATAATTGGACAGGATGATAGAAGGAGGCAGACAATGAAGACAGGACTTGTTTTGGAAGGTGGCGCCATGCGAGGTATGTATACTGCAGGTGTCATGGATATCATGATGGATCATAATATTCGTTTTGACGGGATCATTGGTGTGTCCGCTGGGGCGCTTTTTGGTGTAAATTATCTGTCGGGACAGAGAGGACGGGTCATCCGTTACAATAAAAAATACAACGGAAGCAAAGAATATATGGGGCTTTTGCCGCTGATCAAAGAGGGAAATATTGTCAGTACCCGTTATGCATATGACCGTGTGCCCCGCTTATATGATGTATTTGATAACGAAACCTTTAAAGCTTCCGGCGTGGATTTTTATGCGGTGGTTACAAATTTGCAGACCGGACAGCCGGAGTATATGCAGGTGAAGGACGTTTATGAGCAGATGGACGTGCTTAGAGCTTCCGGATCCATGCCCTTTGTGTCGAAACCGGTGCAGATCGGAAATCAGCTTTATCTGGATGGAGGAGTGTCTGACAGTATTCCCTATGCTTACTTTGAAGAGCTGGGGTTTGATCGCCTGGTGGTGGTACTTACGAGAGATCTGGAGTATCGCAAGAAGGCTATGTCCCCGCTGATGATCGAAGCAGGCTATTACAAATATCCGGAATTCTGTGAGCATTTAAAAAAACGGCACGAAGTATACAATAGAAGTGTTCGTATACTGAAACGCAGAGAGGAGAAGGGAGAAATCTTTGTGATCCGTCCATCCAGGCCCATTGAGATCAGGAGGATCGAAACAGATCCGGATAAACTGCAGAAGGTATACGACGAAGGAATCAAGGATGCTACAGATTGTTTGGAACAGTTGATGGCATATCTGGGAAAGTAGTGAAGCGAAAATCCCGTATCTTTTGAAAATTGTGTAATCCACACGAAATATTCTGAATATTTAAAGAAAATAAAAAAATAGATTGACACATGCAAAAAGACGTGATAATATAATGACAACAAAAGAAAAGAAACCTAACCCAAACAAAGGAAGTTTATTCCATTAAAAAAGCTGGAAGAAAAGCAGTTAAAAGGTATTCATTTCTTGGAAAAGAGGTACATTCTTCATCGGCAACGGTGCCGGACAAAATCTATGAAAGCGAAGGTGTAGACAATGAAATTACAGGAAATTCATTGAAAGCCCGATCGAGATGAAAAAGAATCGATCGGGCTTATTTTCTGTTAAAAAATATGTGAGGTAAAGTAATGAAATATACAATGAATACCAGAGTACGATATTCGGAAGTAGGCATGGATGACCGTCTCACTCTGGATGCCGTACTTAAATATTTTCAGGATTGCGCAGTATTTCAGTCAGAGGATCTGGGCTGTGGGATAGAAGAACTCAAGAAAAATCATATGGTGTGGTTCCTGTCATCCTGGCAGATCTGCATCGGTGAATATCCCGTGGTGGCCGACAGAATTAATGTCAGCACCTGGCCGTATGGTTTTCAGAGAATGATGGGGGAGAGAAATCATACGATATCAACACCGGAGGGAAAGATTCTGGCCTGGGGAAACAGCAACTGGGTACTGATGGACACGCAAAAACAGCGCCCGATACCGGTGCCGGGGGATCTGATAGATAGGTATACGCTGGAAGAGCCTTTTCCCATGGAGTATATGTCCAGAAAAATTGCGGTACCAAAAGAAGGGAAGCAGGAAGCACCGGTGGAGATCACCCGGGCATACCTGGATTCCAATAATCATGTAAATAATGCCCGTTATGTGCAGATCGCAGAAGAATATCTGCCGGAAGGGTTTACCATACAACAGCTTCGGGCAGAATATAAACGCCAGGCTCTTCTGGGGGATCATATTTATCCCCTTGTTGCCAGAACAGAGGAAGAGTGGGTGATCTCACTGAATAATGACAAGGGACAGCCTTATGCCGTGATTGCGTTTCAGGAGAAATTGTAACGGAAAACATAAAATAAATAAAATTGTAAAGTAATTCATCGTATCTGTGAAGGTATTGAACAGATACAATTCATCTTTATATAATCTTAACACCATAACAAATATCCTTATACCATTTTTAAAGAGAAATGGTGATACTGAAGAGTAACACTATGGATAGGTTATGGAGACAACATATGACAAAGAGACTGATCCGAAGAAGACGATGGACATCGTTCCGTATAATTACAGTAGGATTTCTGGGGGTGATATTGAGCGGGAGTCTGCTCTTAATGCTTCCGTTTGCCTCGGCGGATGGAAGATCAGCCTCTTTTTTTGATGCGCTTTTTACAGCTACATCGGCCACCTGTGTGACGGGACTTGTGGTACAGGACACGGCCACATACTGGTCGGGGTTTGGACAGCTGATCATTCTTTTGCTGATACAGATCGGCGGCATGGGGGTGGTCACCATTGCGGTGGCAGTGGCAACAGCTTCCAGCAGAAAGATCGGCCTGATGCAGCGAAGCACCATGCAGGAGGCTATTGCTGCTCCCAGCGTGGGAGGGATCGTTCGTCTGACGGGATTTATTCTTAAAGCAATGTTTATGATAGAGATACTGGGAGCAATGGCGATGATGCCGGTGTTTATCAGAGATTTCGGACCATTAAAGGGCATATGGTATGCAGTGTTCCATTCTATTTCTGCTTTCTGTAATGCAGGTTTTGATCTTATGGGGCGGGATGGTGCGCTGTATCAGTCGCTGACGGGGTATTCAGGCAGCCCGCTGATCAATATTGTGGTGATGACACTGATCATTGTTGGGGGTATCGGCTTTACGACCTGGGATGATCTGGTACGAAATGGTGTGCATTTTCATAAATATCGCCTGCAGAGTAAAGTGGTGCTGACGACAACCGCGATTCTACTTGTGGTACCGTTTCTGTATTTTTATTTTGGAGAATTTTCTCAAAGTGTATGGCAGATGGATGGCGCAGAAAAAATTCAGGCGGCTCTGTTCCAGACTGTGACCCCCCGAACGGCAGGTTTTAATACGGTGGATCTGAACCTGTTTACACAGGCCGGACAGACGCTGATCATCATTCTGATGTTGATCGGTGGTTCGCCCGGATCTACAGCCGGTGGTATGAAGACCACCACACTGGCGGTCATGTTTATGAATCTTAAGGCCGTATTTACCAAAAGAGAGGATGCAGGCTGTTTTGGCCGCAGAATCGATGCAGATGTCATAAAAAATGCGGCGGCAATTATGCTGATGTATGTGCTGTTTTTTATGACCGGCGGGATCATCATCGGTCGTGTGGAGAACCTTCCCATATTGATCTGTCTGTTTGAGACAGCTTCCGCGGTGGGAACTGTAGGGCTGACACTGGGCATTACGCCCACACTTGGGGCAGTGTCCAGATGTATTCTGATCATACTGATGTATGTTGGACGCGTAGGCGGACTGACACTGATATTTGCGGCATTGTCAGCGGACAAACCCCGCAATGTTTCGAGATTTCCGAAAGAGAAAATCACTGTGGGTTAAGAAAAGGATACGACGGGAAAGGATAAGATAAAGATGAAAACGATATTACTGATAGGACTGGGCAGATTTGGAAAACATGTGGCTATGAAGCTGCATGAGCTGAAACATGAGGTAATGGCCATCGACAAGAATGAGCAGCGGGTACAGGATGTACTGGGGTATGTGACAAACGCACAGATCGGGGACAGCCGCAATGAGGCTTTTCTGGAATCTCTGGGTGTGGGAAATTATGATGTGTGTATCTGTTGTATCGGTAATGATTTTCAGAGTTCACTGGAGACAACGGCGCTTCTGAAGGATCTGGGAGCACGGTTTGTGGTATCCAGGGCTGCCAGAGATATTCAGGCAAAATTTCTTTTGAGAAACGGTGCGGATGAGATCGTGTATCCGGAAAAACAGTTGGCTAACTGGACAGCGATTCGCTATACGTCGGATCATATTCTGGATTATATTGAGCTGGATGACGGTTATGCTATTTTTGAGGTGGAAATACCCCGGGAATGGGTAGGACGTACCGTGGGAGATATTGATATCCGTCGTAAATACAATATCAATATCCTCGCTGTGAAGAGGGATGGAAAGCTGGATGTGACGGTCAATCCGGATACCTGTTTTACGGATCGGGATGCCATGCTGGTGCTGGGAAGCAATAAGGATATTCATAAATGTTTTCATATTTGATGGAACAGCAGGCTGCGTCACGGCAGTTTCGAAAAATGCAAGGTGATATGAGACCTTGCATTTTTTATGCCTGTTAAGTTCCTTCATAGACACGATTCGCAAACCCATGAAAATCAGTTTCGCTGATGGGGGCATCACACTTGAATCATGTTTTTACAGCCTCAGCAGCAAGCGATTTGCTCTGTTCTGAATAGCCATATAATCTTACAGAAAAAAGTTTCAGAGCATTCCTTCTGACATGAGTCGTTGATTCATGAAAAGATATTGTCTTTATTAATATATTATTGTAGCAGAAAGAGAAATATTTGCATAAATTCTTGACATATGTCAAGAATACCGTATAATTTGCTTTAGAGCAAAGGAGGTGTTTTCATGGCAAGACCTGCGAAAAAAAGGCGTATCTGCCGTCCGCCTAAATTCAATTGTTTTACTCCGATAGGGAGAGATATTCCCGATGGAGTGGTGGTACTTGAGGTGGATGAATATGAGTGTCTGCGTCTCATCGATTATGAGGGGCTGACTCAGGAAGAATGCGCAAAACAGATGAACCTGGTACGCACCAGTGTCACCGGAATTTATGCCCGGGCCCGTCAGAAAATCGCAGACAGTCTTGTGAATGGAAAAGAACTCTGGATAGAGGGCGGCAGCTATGAAGTCTGTGAAGGTGGACTGGAGAGCTGTCCGAGCCGGAAAGAAAGAGAAAAATGCAGCCAATGCAGTAAAGAATACACCGGGTCACGGTGAAATAAAGGAGATCATCATGCTTGAACTGAAGAATATTTCTTTCGATGTGGCCGATGATAAGGGACAGAAAGAAATAATTAAAAATCTGAGTCTGACTATTGATGACCATAAATTTGTGGTTATTACGGGTCCAAACGGCGGCGGAAAATCTACGCTGGCCAAACTGATTGCCGGTATTGAAAAACCCA
This sequence comes from uncultured Lachnospiraceae bacterium, assembly GCA_945827805.1. Taxonomy (GTDB): domain Bacteria; phylum Bacillota; class Clostridia; order Lachnospirales; family Lachnospiraceae; genus UBA11957. The sequence continues at coordinate 21,318 of CALZOU010000005.1, read as the reverse complement.
CTTCCGGCAGCATTATCCTGAATGGAGAGGATATTACCGACAAGTCCATCACAGAAAGAGCCAAAATGGGCATCAGCTTTGCTTTTCAGCAGCCGGTGCGTTTTAAAGGGATCCGTGTGCTGGATCTGTTAAGAATAGCTGCGGGTAAAAATCTTTCTGTGGCAGATGCCTGTCAGTATCTGTCAGAGGTTGGGTTGTGTGCCAGAGATTATGTGAAACGTGAAGTCAATGCCAGTCTTTCCGGCGGTGAGCTGAAACGTATTGAGATTGCAACAGTACTGGCCCGTTCCACACAACTCTCCGTATTCGATGAGCCGGAGGCCGGTATTGACCTGTGGAGCTTCCAGAGCCTGATCAAGGTATTTGAGAGAATGAGAAAGATCACCAACGGTTCTATCATGATCATTTCTCATCAGGAGAGGATTCTGGATATCGCGGATGAGATCGTGGTGATCGCAAACGGTACGATCTCCAAACAGGGACCAAAGGATGAGATCCTGCCGGAGCTTTTGGGAACCGCATCCGCAGTCAACAGCTGTGACAGACTGGAGAAGGGAGGCAGCCAGGAATGATAGATGAGATTCAGAAGAGAATACTTGAGGAGGTAGCAGACCTTCATACAGTGCCGGAGGGCGCATACAATATCCGTGCCAACAGCAAAATGGCAGCCAGAAATACAACGGCAAATATCGATATTATTTCCAAGGATGACGGCAGCGGTATCGATATTAAGATCAAACCGGGCACAAAAAACGAAAGCGTACACATCCCGGTGGTTTTGAGTCAGAGCGGTCTGAAAGAGGTGGTATACAACGATTTCTATATCGGTGAGGATGCCGATGTAGTGATAGTGGCCGGCTGTGGTATTCATAACTGCGGTGTGCAGGATTCCGAGCATGACGGTATTCACCGTTTCTACGTGGGAAAAAACGCAAAAGTAAAATATGTGGAAAAGCACTACGGTGAGGGTGACGGCACAGGCAAACGTATCCTGAATCCGGGCACAGAAGTCTATATGGAGGAGAATTCCTCTATGGAGATGGAGATGGTGCAGATCAAGGGCGTGGATTCCACCGTACGTGATACTAAAGCTGAGTTGGCTGCCGGTGCCAGACTGGTGGTCAGAGAGCGTCTGATGACTCATGGTGATCAGAATGCTGTGAGCAATTATGTAGTAGAGTTAAACGGTGAAGGCGCCAGCGCGGATGTAGTCTCCCGTTCGGTGGCCAGAGATACTTCCTATCAGAAATTTGATTCACGTATCGTAGGTAATGCACCCTGCAGCGGTCATACAGAGTGCGATGCGATCATCATGGATAAGGCGAGAATCCTGGCAGTTCCCCAGCTGGAAGCCAACGATCTGGATTCTGCATTGATCCATGAGGCAGCCATCGGCAAGATCGCCGGTGATCAGATCATTAAGCTGATGACGCTGGGGCTTACAGAGGCTGAGGCGGAAGAGCAGATCATCAATGGATTTTTGAAATGATAGAATACGGAGATGCGAGTATTATAGAAAACGGTGATTTCTATGCTCAGATTATTTTGAACTAAAACCAGTTGAAAAAGAAATTCCGGCAGAGGATGGATGAAGAAAGCTCCCTGCCGGAATTTTATTGCCATGCATATCAAAAAATGGTCCAGTGAACGATTTTTGGCTATTTGAAATCTGCCATTTGGATGCAACATTTTATTATCGCGGAAAAGATCTAAAATGGGTTGTGGAAGATGTTGAGGTGGATGTATTCAGATATAATTGTGAAGAAAAATCCAGAATTATCTGTGGAAGTCATGGAATGTGGATGTAATCAGGTGAAAATGCAAAGAGAAGTCCAGAAATAGCGGTGGAAGTCGTGAAGTGTGGATGTAATCAGGTGAAAATGCAAAGAAGAGTCCAGAAATAGCGATGGAAGTCGTGGAATGTGGATGTAATCAGGCAAAAATGCAAAGAAAAGTCCAGAAATAGCGGTAGAAGTCGTGGAATATGGATGCGCTCATATAAAATTGCAGGGTATATCTGCACAAAGGGGGATATATCCTGCAATTTTATGCAATACATTGATTATATTAGTTTGTGAGAGTGCATTTAAAGGCAAAATGGCTCAAACGTATTTTACTGCAGTACCTTGCGAAACTGCGGAATAATCTGTGCTGCCACTACACATTTAACAAGATCCAACGGCAGGAAGGGGAAAAATCCGGTCAAAAGACCAGCCTGCAGATCCAGTCCGTTAACTGCCATTAATCGGAACATACCAATGGCATCAATCAGCAGTGCGCCTACAATTGCTACCAGGGTGTAGCGGATACGGTTATACTTTTTACCGCAGAGAATCGGAAGAAGAAGTCCGATAAAAGGATATACCATGGTATATCCGCCGTAGGGCATAAGCAGGTAGCCGATGCCGGAACCGCCGCCGATAAATACCGGCAGTCCGATGATGGCCAGCAGCATCCAAACGATGATGATCAGAAATGCATCCAGTGACGGGAATAACAGCGCAATCAGGATGTTTACAAAGTTCTGCAGCGTGATATGAGGTGCTCCCGGCAAAGGCAGCGGAATGCTGATATATGCGGAAATACAGATGATTGCTGCAAACAGTGCCATGGTTACCAGGCGTTTTGTTGTCCAGCGGGAGGATGTGTTTGTTGTACTCATTTAAGTTCTCCTTTGCAAGTATGTAATGTTTGATTTCGGGCTTAGTATACTCGTTGAAAAACGAATTGTCAACCTAAAAATTATTATGGTTAACAAACAAAAAGGGAGATAACTGTGTTAAAATACACAAAAGACAGAAAAGAACATTCTACCGACAGTGAATGCTGTGTCAAGATGAATAAAATATATGCTGCAGATACGAGGAGAGAGAAATATGCATACACGAATTCAGATTTATGGTGTCGGCCTTGATGAACAGGGCCGGTGCGCGCACTATCATCAGAACTGCGATGTGGTGGCTCTTAAATGCGCCATGTGCCGGAAATATTATGCCTGCTTTTCCTGCCATGATGAGATGGAAGACCATGCTTTTGCCGCCACAGGCACTGAAGAGAAATATCCTGTGCTCTGCGGTAACTGTAAGCGGCTGCTGACCAGAGAGCAGTATGGTCAGGGCAGTTGTCCTTACTGCGGGATATTGTTTAATCCCCGGTGTAAACTGCATAAACATATATACTTTAAATGATACGAGAATTTATCATTGTAAAGTGAGAAATATTTTCGCTGAAAAGAGAAATACCGTTGTGAATGTCCCGGTTGAAAAGATAACCCACTGCTTATATAATAAATGAAGAAAAACTTGTCATAAGTAAAAAGTAGGAGGAAAAATGATGTTATTTATAGAATATCCAAAATGTTCAACCTGTCAGAAAACAAAAAAATGGCTGGATGCCCATGATGTATCCTATGTGGATCGTCATATTGTGGAAGAAAACCCCACAGCGGAGGAACTGAAACATTGGCATGAAAAAAGTGGTCTTCCACTGAAAAAATTCTTTAATACCAGCGGCATGCTGTATAAAGAAATGAAGCTCAAAGATAAGCTGCCAAATATGACCGAGACAGAGCAGTACGAGCTTCTGTCCTCCAACGGCATGCTGGTCAAACGCCCGCTGATCGTTGCAGATGATTATATCCTTGTAGGTTTTAAAGAAGCGGAGTGGATGGAGAAGCTGGTGAAATAACGTATGACATCCACAAAACAAAACGACTTTTCTCAGGGAAAGGTCTGGAAAAATATTCTTTTGCAGGCTGTTCCCCTGACGGTGGCACAGCTTGTACAGCTTTTATACAATATTGTAGACAGAATTTATATTGGCCATCTTCCGGGGACGGGCAATCTGGCGCTGACAGGCATAGGACTGACATTTCCGATCATCACCATAATCGCCGCCTTCACAAACATGTTTGCCACCGGCGGCACGCCTCTGTTTTCCATTGCCAGAGGAGAACAGAATACAGAAAAAGCAGAGCAGATCGAGGGAAATGTGTTTTCCCTGATCTTTTGCTTCGCGGCCATGGTCATGGTTTTCTGTTACCTGTTCAGGCGTCCGATCCTGTATCTGTTTGGGGCCAGCGACGATTCCTATGTGTATGCGGATCAGTATCTGCAGATTTATCTTCTGGGCACGGTTTTTTCCATGCTGGCCACGGGCATGAATGGATTTATCAATGCCCAGGGATATCCAAAGATCGGTATGCTGACTACGATGATCGGTGCTGTCCTGAACCTGATTCTGGATCCGGTCTTTATCTTTGCACTGCATCTGGAAGTCCGCGGCGCAGCCATAGCCACTGTGCTCAGCCAGATGGTGTCGGCGATATGGGTGCTGCGTTTTCTCACCGGAGATAAAACTCTGGTAAAATTAAAAAGAGCATCCATGGGATTGAAGGCATCTCTGGTTAAACGGATCATCACCCTTGGCATGTCCGGATTTATCGTACAGGCTACCAATGCTCTGGTGCAGATCGTCTGCAATGCCACGCTGCAGAATTACGGCGGAGATCTGTATGTGGGAATCATGACCGTGCTGAATTCCGTGCGGGAAGTGCTTTCACTCCCGGTCAGCGGCATCAGTACGGGAGCACAGCCGGTACTGGGCTACAATTACGGTGCGCAGAAATATGAGCGTGTACGGGAGGGGATACGTTTTTCCGGTGCTCTGGGTATAGGCTATACTTTTGTGGCCTGGGGGCTGGTGCTTTTGTTCCCGCATTTTCTGATTACGATGTTTTCCAATGATGCGTCTATGATTTCTGCGGGAACGCAGGCTCTGAGAATCTACTTTTTCGGTTTCTGTTTTATGGCGTTTCAGTTTACAGGACAGAGCACGTTTCAGGCTCTCGGGTATGCGAAACGCTCGATATTCTTTTCCCTGCTTCGCAAAGTTGTGATCGTTGTTCCACTGACGTTACTCCTTCCCGGACTGGGCATGGGAGTAAACGGCGTGTTCTGGGCGGAGCCCATTTCCAATCTGCTGGGAGGCATGGCTTCTTTTCTGACGATGTATTTTACGGTGTACAGAAGGCTGGGAAAGGTGCAGGATAAGTAAGTGTTGTAAGTAGAAATAGGATAAAGAATATATACTGAAAACGGAGGCTATGATACAATGAATCAGATAGAAACTCAGCTTGAACAATGCAAGTCAGTCATCCTCGAAGCAGGAAGCCGTCTCTTGACATCCGACGATATTTCTGTGGAAGAAAAGACAGATTATACGAACCTGGTGACGAAATACGACAAAGCGACACAGCAGTTTCTGATCGATGCGTTTTCGCAGATCATGGACGACGCCACCTTTCTCTGTGAAGAAGAGGACGTTGCAGATACATCGGGAAGATATGTGTTTATCATAGATCCCATCGACGGCACGGCAAACTTTACAAAATATTACGGCCACAGCGCCATTTCCGTAGCACTGGCACGGGAAGGAAAGCTGCTCTGGGGAGCAGTGTACAATCCTTTCACAGAGGATTTCTTTGAAGCCCGTGCAGGAGAGGGTGCATATTACAATGGAAAACGTATCCATGTCAGCGAAGACCGTCTGAAACATTCCCTGGTGGCTTTCGGTACGTCGCCGTATTACAGGGAACTTCGAAATGAATCTTTTCGTATTGCGCTGGATGTTATGGATCATGCCCTGGATATCCGCAGAAGTGGTTCGGCTGCGTTGGATCTCTGTTATGCGGCCTGCGGTCGCTGCGGTGTGTTCTTTGAACTGAAGCTTTCTCCCTGGGACTTTGCGGCAGGAATGCTGATCGTGCAGGAAGCGGGAGGAAAGATTACGGATATACATGGCAACACACCGAATTTTACGGCAAAAAGCAGTATTGTGGCTGGAAATAAAGGTGCCCATCAGGAATTCCTAAATCTATATGGAAAATAAGGAGGATATTATGGCTGGAGAAACGATCAGAGAATACTTTACGATGCAGGATGGCACAAAGGTGCCGAAGCTGGGTTTTGGCTGTTATAATCCCGGAAAGCTGGATTTTGTGGCAGTACTGAGAAACGCTGTGGAGGCGGGATATCGATATTTTGATACAGCCTCTTTCTATGAGACAGAAAGAGATCTGGCGAAAGCTCTGCGGGAAACAGGTATCCCCAGACAGAAAGTGCAGATTGCTTCCAAAGCATGGCATGATGAGATGGGATATGAAGAGACAAGAGCTGCATTTTGCAGGACGCTGGAGCGTCTGGAAACGGATTACCTGGATGTTTACATGATCCACTGGCCGAAACCCTGTGAGAATGATCCGAACTGGAAAGAAAGAGATTTGCAGACCTGGAAAGCTCTCACAGAACTGAAAAAGGAAGGGAAAATCCGCCATCTGGGCATGAGCAATTTCCTTCCCCATCATCTGAACAATATCTTTGAAAACTCCGACTTCGCGCCGGAGGTGGACCAGCTGGAGCTGCATATCGGATATTCCCAGGAAGCTGCAAGAGAATTCTGCCAGCAGAAAGGCATGCTGGTGCAGGCCTGGGGTCCGCTGGGCAGAGGAAAGGTGAACGATAACCCCATCATCAATGGTATGGCGAAGAAATACGGAAAGACATTTTCCCAGATTTCCCTTCGCTTCCTGATCCAGAAGGGTGTGATGCCCATTCCGAAATCAGGATCTAAGGAACATATGTTGGATAATATGAAGATATTCGATTTTGAAATATCCGAAGAAGATATGTGGATGCTGACATGCATGCCTCAGGAGACCTGGCAGGGTGAACATCCTGATTTTGCTGTGCCAAAGAAGAAGAGCAATTTTGGGCAGTAAGCAGAGATATTTACAGAGAATTGTATACAACAAGGTAAAAGTACTTACGTCAATTTCATAAAACATAGCAGAAGTATTTACAGAGAATCATATTTACCAGGGAGACTTTCGAGGCAGAAATAAAGGGAGGATATTATGGCAAAATACATCATGGCACTGGATGCCGGAACCACAAGCAACCGCTGTATTCTGTTTGATCAGCAGGGAAATATGTGCAGCGTGGCGCAGAAGGAATTTACCCAGTATTTTCCGAAACCGGGCTGGGTGGAGCATGACGCGGATGAGATCTGGTCTACGCAGCTGGAGGTGGCCCAGAAGGCTATGGATAATATCCATGCCAGTGCAGCGGATATTGCTGCCATTGGTATCACGAACCAGAGAGAGACGGCCATCGTTTGGGACAAGACCACAGGAGCGCCGATCCATCATGCCATCGTATGGCAGTGCCGCAGAACTTCCGAATATTGTGATTCTCTGAAGGAAAAGGGACTGGTGGATACCTATCGGGAGAAAACCGGTCTGGTGATCGATGCCTATTTCTCCGGCACGAAGATCAAATGGATCCTGGATCATGTGGAGGGAGCCAGAGAGCGGGCCGAGAGAGGAGAATTGCTGTTCGGTACGGTAGAGACCTGGCTGATCTGGAAACTGACCAAGGGCAAGGTGCATGTGACGGATTATTCCAATGCGTCCCGCACTATGCTGTTTAATATACAGACGCTGCAGTGGGATGAGGATATATTGAAAGAACTGGATATTCCACGGAGCATGCTGCCGGAGGTAAAACCTTCAAGCTGTGTGTACGGAGAGTGTGATCCCCAGTTCTTTGGCGGTCCTATTCCCATCGGCGGCGCAGCGGGAGATCAGCAGGCGGCGTTGTTTGGCCAGACCTGTTTTTCGGCAGGAGAGGCCAAGAGTACATACGGTACCGGTGGATTTCTGCTGATGAATACAGGGGACAAGCCGGTATATTCAAAGAATGGCCTGGTGACCACCATTGCCTGGGGACTGAACGGTAAGGTGCAGTATGCTCTGGAGGGATCTGTTTTCGTGGCAGGAGCGGCCATCCAGTGGCTCAGGGATGAACTGAAATTTATTGACTCAGCCATGGATTCCGAATATATGGCCATGAAGGTAAAAGACAGCGGCGGATGCTACGTGGTTCCGGCCTTTACCGGTCTTGGCGCGCCCCATTGGGATCAGTATGCCCGGGGCAGTATTCTGGGGTTGACTCGTGGTGTGAATAAGAATCATATTATCCGGGCTACGCTGGATTCCATCTGTTATCAGATCAATGATGTGCTCAAAGCGATGAAAGAGGATTCAGGCATTTCCTTAAGTGCGCTGAAAGTGGACGGAGGGGCCAGTGCCAACAATCTGTTGATGCAGACCCAGGCCGATATCAGTGATGTGCCGGTGCATCGTCCTCATTGTGTGGAGACAACGGCAACGGGAGCCGCCTATCTGGCCGGACTGGCCGTAGGGTACTGGTCGGATATCGAAGACATCCGCCACAACTGGGAGATCGACAGAGTCTTTGAACCGCAGATCACGGAAGAAGAGCGGCAGAAACGGATCAAAGGCTGGGATAAGGCCGTGAAATGTGCCTACGGCTGGGCAAAAGATGAGGAATAAACTGCAGAGAGATTACGCTGGACTGCAGTAAGGCAAAAGTTTCTCAAAGAATTAGTGATTTTAATGTCAATGCATGAATCGACGGAAAGGAAATAGCTCTATGGGCGACAAACTGAATCATTTTGATGATAACGGCAACGCAGTGATGGTAGACGTATCTGGGAAAGAACCGACAGTGCGTGTAGCTACAGCCCGGGGAACGATACGGGTCAATGAAAAGATCATGGAAGCGCTGGTTTCCGGCAATGTGAAAAAGGGCGATGTGCTGGGTGTGGCACGAGTGGCAGGTATAATGGGTGTTAAGCAGACCTCCGGACTCATTCCCATGTGTCATACTCTGCTGATCCAGAAAGCCAGTGTGGATTTTGAAATCGACCGGGAGAAAGGCGAGGTTACAGCGATCTGCACGGTGAAGACGAAAGGCGAGACCGGTGTGGAGATGGAGGCTCTGACGGGAGTCAGCGTTACGCTACTCACCATCTACGACATGTGCAAGGCCATCGATAAAGGCATGGTGATAGAGAATATCCATCTGGTCAGCAAATCCGGGGGAAAGAGCGGAGACTTTGTCTTTGGACAAAAGACTTTATAGAAAGAAATCTACAGAAGTCAGTACAGAATCAGAGAGATAGACTGATAATGTCAAAAAAAAGAATTTTTTATAACTTATCCCGGAAATTTGTAAAAATCCCGGAATTATTATATGCTTTACCACATCAAAGTGTTATAGTACAACCATCAGGAAACGAAAGACTCCTGAATAACACAGAGGAATAGCGAAACAGGTTTTTTCTTCCTTTCCCTTTCAAATTCTTTTTCCTGTTTCGTTGTCTTATATAAATGCAGACGCACAACATGTTTCACTCCATGTTGTGCGTTTTTTTTGATCAATCACAGATTCTGGCGGTATTCCTGGGGTGTGCAGGCCCAGGGTGGTGAAAAGGTGTGTATTTTTTTTGGAAAAGACAAACATACAATTGTTCTTTGTGCATATTTATACTAAAATATAAATAAAGTGAAATAGGATAACTGACCGGAGACCAGTAGGCGTCCACTGAATGACCCGAAAGGAGCCAGCGTAAGTGAACTTTCTGATTCTGCCGGTTGTTTTTTATGGGATTTATCTGTTGGACATTATGAAGCCAACATGAATAAATTTGGAGGTGCATCATGGGTGAGTTGGATAAACATGAAATAAATCAGATTATTCAGTCGATGAGCAAGATCTATACATCGGCGTATTATATCGATCTGGTGACCAATGAGTTTACCGAACTTTCCTCTCTTACTGAGGTACGTACACATATCGGAGCATCTGGAAATGCTCAGGACCGGCTCAATTATTTTTGTCACCATATGATAACTCCCGATTTTTTGGAGGAATTGCTGGAGTTTACAGATCTGTCTACGCTGGATGATCGGATGAAGGATGCCCGGATCATCTCAAAAGAGTACCAGAGCACTCTGTTTGTTCCGGAAGGCCATGATAATATGCTGTATTGGGGGCAGTGTTCCTTTATTGAAGGTGACAGAGACACCCAGGGAAAACTGACACACGTCATTTTTGCGACTCAGTCCATTCACGAAACAAAGATCAAAGAACTGGAAGCGCAGAGAAAGCTGCAGGAGACCAACAGAGAGCTTACCGCCCTGTTGGAGGCGGAACAGCGGCACACCGCAATCATTGGCTCCCTGAGCAGTGTATTTTTTGCCATGTATTTTATCGATCTCGAGGAAAATTCATTTCAGGAACTGATTTCACAGGACAGCATGCACCATCTGAACGGCCAGATCGGAGACCCGAGAAAGTCCCTGAACCTGCTGTTAAAAACGCACGTAGAAAATGAGTATCAACCGGTCATGCGGATCTTTCTGGATCTGGATACACTGGATACACGTCTCAGAGGCAAATCCATCATCATCCAGGATTTTCTGGCCAGAGTGGGTGGCTGGAACAGATGCAGCTTTATCCCGGTAGAAAAAAGCGTGGAAGGAAAGCTTACAAAAGTGCTCTGCGGACTGCGGGTGATCACTGCGGAAAAAGAACAACTGGCTACCCAGGACAATCTCATCCTGGCGCTGTCCATGTCCTATGAAAATGTGTATGCCGTCAATATGGATACGGGAGTGGCTGTCTGCTATCGCATGGGACAGACTATGAGTGATCGATATGGTGAGAAGTTTGCTGCGGGAAATTATGAGAAGAATATCCGGGCATACATTGATAATGATGTACACGGGGCTGACAGACATCTGTTTGACGGTATCAGAACCATTGCGGGCGTGGAACAGATGTTTGCGGATAAAAAAACAGCATATTTTAATTACCGGGTAAATCGCAACGGCTTAGTCCAGTATTTTCAGTGTCAGATCGTAAAACCGAGAAAAGAAAGAAATGAATTTGCCATAGGTTTTAAGAATATTGACGAGGAAAAAAAGAAAGAGATCGAGCAGCAGAACAAAATCGAGAATGCATTGGCCAAGGTAGAGAAAATCAATGCAGTTCTGCAGGATGAAATGACCATCGCAGATGCGCTGAGCCGGGAGTACCACAGCCTGTTCAAAATAAACACGAAAACACGGCAGTTTTCTCTCTATCGAACCGATGGTATCGGGATAAAAGCAGAAGTGCTGCAGAAGCTGATGATGACAGGCAGCTATGAGAATATTATTACAGAATATATCAGCACTTTTGTAGCTTTGGAAGACCGCAGCCGTATCACAGAAGCCACCAGGCTGGAGGTTTTGATGGAGAAGGTTCCTGATGTGGGACTATACAAGCTGGGTTACAGAAGAAAGATGGACGGTATAGACTCTTATTATGAGATGAATGTAGCCAAAACCGTTGATGCGGAAGGAACGGTCATTTTCATCATGGGCTTGCGCGATGTGAATAATGAGATGCAGAAACAGCTGCAGCAGGCCCGGGAGATCAAAGAGCAGAGTGAGATTATTGAGGGCCTTGGTTCGGAATATTATTCGGTACTTCTGGTAGATCCCATGACAGATACCGTTACTACATATCGGGCGGAGGACGAAGACGGACAGGCTATTACGGAGTATTTCCGCAAATATAATAATTGCTGGTCAAAAGGCCTGAAAGGCTACGCAGAGGAACTGCTTCCGGAGGGCAGCCGTGAGAAATTTTTGGAAAAACTGTCTCTGGAGCATATTCGTGCCGATGGAAAAGACTATTCTCTGACTTATGAAAAGATGTCAGACCACGGTATCATGTACCTGCAGGCAAGAGTAGCCTTTGTTCAGGAGAGTGACGGTAATTTTGTGGCTGTGGTCGGAACCAGAAATGTGGATGACCTGATCAAGAAAGAACGCCAGCAGGAGCTGGCCCTGCAGGCGGCATATGATGCGGCGGAAGCTGCCAACCGGGCAAAGACAGAGTTTTTGTCCAATATGTCTCACGATATCCGTACGCCCATGAATGGTATTATCGGTATGACCGCCATTGCCGCGGCCCATATTGATGATACGGATCGTCTGAAAGACAGTCTTCAGAAGATCACCCAGGCCAGCAAACATCTGCTGAGCCTGATCAACGAAGTCCTGGACATGAGCAAGATCGAATCCGGGAAGGTACAGCTTCTGGAGGAAGAATTCAATCTGTCCGATCTGATCGATAACCTGCTGACCATGACAAGTTCACAGATAGAAGAACATCACCATGAACTCAGCGTCAATATCGCCGGCGTAACCCATGAAGCGGTGATCGGAGACAGCCTTCGTATCCAGAAGGTATTCACTAACCTGATGGGAAATGCAGTGAAATTCACCCCTGACGGAGGAAAGATCCAGATCTCCATTTCCGAAAAGCCCAGTAATCAGGCTAAAGTTGGATGCTATGAGTTTGTGTTTGAAGATAACGGTATCGGTATGAGCGAAGACTTTATGGATAAGATCTTTGAACCCTTCGCCAGAGCTGCCGATGAACATGTACATAAGATCCAGGGAACCGGTCTGGGCATGCCCATCAGCAGGAATATCGTCCGCATGATGGGCGGCGATATCAAAGTGGAAAGTAAGCTGGGCGTAGGTTCACGGTTCACAGTCACCATATATCTGAAACTGCAGGATACCGTGGAGGTTCAGTATGACAAATTTGTGAATCTGGATGTGCTGGTGGCGGATGATGACGAACTGAGTCTGGAATCCTGCTGCGGAATGCTCAATGACCTTGGTATGAAAGCTGAGGGAGTTACCACAGGCAGCAGGGCCGTGGAACGCATCGTAGAACAGCATGGGCTGAAACGGGATTTCTTCGCTTGTATTCTGGACTGGAAAATGCCGGATATGGACGGCATCGCCACCACAAGAGCCATCCGGAAAGCGGTGGGGGACGATGTGCCGATCATTATTATTTCCGCCTACGACTGGTGCGATATTGAGCAGGAGGCCCGTGCAGCCGGAGCAAACGCTTTCATCAGCAAGCCGCTGTTCAGATCCAGACTGGCAAAGACCTTCAGCACCCTTTTGGGAGAAGAGGAGCAGAGAGAAACAGATGTTACCCTGGTGACATTGAATGATCTGAAACTGTCGGGACGCCGTGCACTTCTGGTGGAGGATAATGAATTGAACGCGGAGATTGCTGCGGAGATCCTGAAAATGACAGGTATGGCCGTTGAACATGCTGCCGACGGTACAGAAGCAGTGGACAGGATTGCAGATACCGTGGACGGATATTACGACATTATCTTCATGGATATTCAGATGCCAAAAATGAATGGCTATGACGCTACCAGAGCGATTCGGGCCATGAACAGGAGCTATTGCAAACAGATCCCCATCGTTGCCATGACGGCCAATGCTTTCGCGGAGGATGTGCAGGCCGCCAAAACTGTGGGAATGAACGAGCATATCGCCAAACCGCTGGACCTGAAGGCACTGGCCAAGACGTTGGATCGGTGGTTGGGAGAATGATATAGAGAAAAGGACAAGTCCGGAAAGCAAGAGGGAAGCTCTTGTTTTCCGGACTTGTTTTACTGTTGGTATCAAGGATAAAGGAATGTGTTGGATTATAGAGTCCATGGGGGACGGAGGAAATGGCGGACCAGGAGATGGATAATCTTCTGGTCCGCTTGGTTGTGTAGGGCAGGCGAAAGCAGTAAACGCAGCTTACATTCCGCTGGTGAAATTTACGGAAGTATACTATAATCTGAGAAGAGACGTAAAAACGGTAGGATAATTGTCACTGTTCACTGGCAAGCCAGTAAACAGTAACTTTCGCAGGCTTATTTAAAGTTTTGCTTCGCAAAAGAAGCCTGCGAACACCTGAATCACGTTCCTACGCCGCCATACAGCAAGTGTATGGCGGCTGTGTGAACAGTAATGGATAATTGTTCTGATGAAGCAGAGCATATTTGTGTATCCTGCCACAGAACATGAGAAAATCAGGCAGTTTTCCTATCCTGTCTGGAGGAAAGGAAGAGAATATCCTTGCAGTATAATGAGATTTTACACCAACCGGAATATGATTTTATCCGTACCAACGAGCATCTTGGAAAACATGTCATCCTACTTGGCCTTGCTGGAAGTTATGCATACGGAACGAACGTGGAGACCAGTGATATTGATATCCGCGGGATCACTTTAAGTCAGAAATCTGATCTGATAGGCCTTACACAGTTTGAACAGTACGTGGATGAAGATACCGATACGGTAATCTATACCTTTAACAAGATCATTTCGCTTTTGGTAAGCTGTAATCCAAACACGATAGAACTTTTGGGACTGAATCCGGAACATTACCTGTACCTGAATGATATAGGAAAGATGCTGTTGGACAATAAGAAGCTTTTTCTTTCCAGGAGAGCTATCAATTCCTTTGGCGGATATGCTGACGCACAGCTTCGCAGACTACAGAATGCTCTGGCCAGAGACAGCTTTCCCCAGAGTGAGAAGGAGCAGCATATTTTGAATTCCGTCAGGAATGCGATGCATGATTTTAACAGCAGGTACAGGCATTTTGCACATGGAAGTGTGGAAATATTTATCGACACAGCGGAAAATCCGGAACTTGAAACGGAAATATTTGTGAATGCAAATATGGCCCATTATCCCCTCAGGGATTATTGCGGTATGTGGAATACGATGGCAAATGTTGTCCGGGATTATGAAAAAATCGGGAAGCGTAACAGGAAGAAGGACGATCAGCATTTGAATAAGCATGCGATGCATCTGATCCGATTATTTCTGATGGCGCTGGATATTCTGGAAAAAGGTGAGATCAATACCTGCAGGGAGAAGGAACATGAACTGCTGATGGATATCCGTCAGGGTAAATTTCAGAAAGAAGACGGGACATTTGATGAGAGCTTCTATGACATGCTTTCTGATTTTGAAAAGAGGCTGCACTACGCTGCCGAGCATACGGAGCTTCCGGAGGAACCGGATATGCTTAAGATTCAGGAACTGGTAATGACAATAAACGAAAGAGTGGTACGGGATGAAATATAAAGATTTTAACGGAACAGTGGATGAACTGGTGCTTTTAAAGGTAAAGGAAATTGAAGAAAGAGAGCACATCAAAGTGCTGCATGTGGTGGAGTCCGGCAGCAGAGCATGGGGCTTTGCCTCACCGGACAGCGATTATGATGTACGGTTTATTTATGTACGGGACGAGGATTTTTATCTGTCGCTGAAAAAGACGGAAGACTATATTGACTGGGAGCTGAACGATGTGCTGGATATCAACGGATGGGATCTTAAGAAAGCCCTGCAGCATTTTCACAGATCCAATGCCACCATGTTTGAATGGAGCAATTCCCCGGTGGTGTATTATACTACGGAAGAATGGCAGCAGTTGTACGACCGGGTTGCCAGCCGGTATTTTTCCTGCAAATCGGCGCTGTATCATTATTATGGTACGGCCAGCAAAAATTATCATACCTATCTGCGGGAAGATATGGTGAAATACAAGAAATATTTCTATGTGCTGCGTCCCATTCTGGCCTGCAAATGGATCGAAGAAAAGAAATGCCCGCCGCCGGTATTGTTCAGTGAACTGTATGAAGCCGTATTGGAAGAGGAGATGAAGCCCGCAGTGGAGGATCTCGTGGCCAAAAAGATGAATATGACCGAGGCGGAGAAAGCGCCAAAGATCGAGATACTGAACCGGTATATTGAGGAAAAACTGGAGTATTATAAGGTGTTTTCTGAGGCAATGGAGGATGACAGGACTCTGGAATGGGAGCCTTTGGAGGATGGATTCAGGCGGATTGTGCGGAGATGATGCAGGAGATTTTGGAAAATGAGCGATTATATAACCACATACACGGGTAAACATTTTGAACCGATGAACCCGGATCCGGAATTGATCTGTATAGAGGATATAGCCCATGCACTGCCCATGATCTTGACCGCAAATTAGCCATAGGAAAAAAAGACAATTATTTTGAGAGTGGAAATAAACACAGTTGGAGCAATGGCTATCGAGGAGAGAGAAAATGAACGATAAAACAAGACAGCAGATCATGAAAAACAGAGAACTGCTGAAAGGATACACCGGTGCGGATGTGGGAGCCGAAAAGACAGACCAGCAGCAAAGGATTCCAGGCCCAGCCCCCGTAAAGTCATACAATTCGACAATACAGATACGACTTCCGGGAGACTTTTCCTCGATAATAAAGCTGGGTGATCTGGACTGCTGTATTTCCGGAAGAAGAAGCAGACGAATTTTTGCAAAGAAGCCCATTACGTTGACGGAACTGGCGTATTTGTTATGGGCGACGCAGGGCATCAGAAATACCGTGCAGACGGAAGTGGAGATTACCTTTCGCAATGTTCCTTCCGCAGGCTCCCGTCACCCTCTGGAGACATATCTGTTCCTGAATCAGGTGGAAGGGGTACAGCCGGGATTGTACCACTACCGGCCGGATCTGCATCTGCTGGAGAGACTGGAATGTGATGTATCTTTTACGGAAGAATTAACAAGCGCCCTCTGCGGCCAGACCTTTGCAGCTACAACCCCGGTGCTTTTTGTGTGGAGCGCCATACCGTATCGCTGCGAATGGCGGTACGGTATGAAAGCTGCAAAGTACATTCTGCTGGATGCCGGCCATGCCTGTGAAAATCTGTATCTGGCGGCAGAGAATATAGGACTTGGCGTGTGTGCCGTGGGAGCCTATGATCAGGATCTTCTGGATGAACTGCTGGGCTTTATGCCGGGACCTTCGGCGGAACCGGAATATGAGTGCGCGGTGTATGCTGCGGCTGTGGGGAGAATATAAAAAAGATTTTTTGACATTTTATCCCGGAAATCTGTAAAAAACCCGGAATTATTATATGCTTTAATGCGTCAAAGTGATATAGTACAACCATCAGGAAACGAAAGGCTCCCGAATAACACAGAGGAATAGCGAAACAGGTTTTTTCTTCCTTTCCCTTTCAAATTCTTTTTCCTGTTTCGTTGTCTTATATAAATGCAAAACGCACAGCATGTTTCATTCCATGTTGTGCGTTTTTTTTTAGAGTTCTTTGTCCCACATCCCGCGTACCCGCTCATATTCTCTGCGCATTTCTTCTGTATAAGACGAAGGATCATCCGAAATCAGCAGTACCTGTCCATACTGAGCATTTGTCTCTGCCAGCTGTTTTTTCTGTGCCGGCGTAAGTTTGCAGTTCTCTTTGCGTAAGAAGAATACGTCCGGGTCGTTTCCGAAAGCGCGTCCGCTCAGTTGGCGGCGGTACAGCGTATTGTCCAGAGAATGGCGGGTGGAGACCCGCTCCCGGTGAAATGCCCGCATATACAATACATCATCCCAGTCAAGACTCACGTCACAGCCGATCCGGCAGTAATCCACCAGACCAAAAGCCGGCATAAGCGGAACCCCGCAGCCGAGGATCAGTTTATCGCCGCACCATTTTCGCAGCAGTTCCATGGCTCTGTACATACGACCGGAACGACTTTCATCAGCTGTACCGAAGGGGGCCGCAGCGTAAAGAAAATCCAGCTTCACCAGATCAAAATTCCACTTTGTGAACAGCCGGTCAAAAACTCCTGCAAGATATTCCTGTACGGCAAGCACATCGATATCCAGAGCATAAAAACCTCCCCAGTTACAGCCGCATTTCCAGGGTTTGCCCTCAACTTTCAGCAGCCAGTCCGGGTGGTTGCGAAAAACCGATGATTTTTCGGTACAGACAAAGGGAGCCAGCCAGAGACCGCTCATAAAACCGCTTTCGTGGATTGTATCAGACAATGCTTTCATTCCGCCGGGGAATTTTTCCATGTCCGGTTTTGTCCAGTCACCTACATGCGGTTCCCAGCCATCATCGATCTGAAAAAGATCGCCGGGATGCATAAGATCGCAGCAGCCGGCAAGATCATTTCGCACATCCTGCTCGGTGATGGCTTCGTAGCGATTATACCAACTGGTGTAACCAGCCAGCTTCTTTGAAGTGCGGGGCCGGCAGCCTATGGCGGCAAACCATCCGTCAAACACGGAATTTTCCGTACCTTCCGCAAAATACAGAGAAAAAGCGGAAAGAACACCGCCGGGATGACGCACGCCTGCACAGTCCCGGGTGATGGTCATTTCACCGGTGTTGGCATCGTAAGAAAAAATCGTATAACCCAGTCGCTCATCCAGAGAGGCAAAGAGACGATACGATTCTTCGCGTCGGATATAACCGTAGGAATATCCGTGAAAACAGCCTTTTTTGCGCGGATATTTCCAAAAGTGATAGTCCCCGTAACGGTCAAAAGAGTACTGTTTCAATAATAGTTTTGGTATATGATCGACACCTCTCTGACGATCATCCCGTACGACCTCCGGACTCCAGGACCAGCTTTGATAGCCATTGAAAAAAGCTTTTTCCGTTTTTTCCATAGGACAGTACAGGTGAGCCGTGATGGCTTTGATCGTTCCTGAAGGTACATCAATATTGATACGGACTTCACCTTCAGCCGGTATAGAACCGATAACAGGTGGTTGTCCTTCAAGAGTAACCGTCCAGAATAATCTATTCATGATGCAGCACCCTGGCGATTTCCGCCATTTTTTCATCTGTCAGCCGGAATTTGCGGGAAAACAGGATAAAGGCTGCCGCCAACAAAAGAACCGGAAGGATTGTCATCATCAGGCGAAGACCGAGAATGGTCTGTGCACTCTGGACGGCGATAGGGCCGGTCTCATCCGTGTTGCCGGCAAGACCGATCAGATCCAGACCGATGCCGGTGAGAAATACGGATACACCGGAGGCTGCCTTGACTACGAAGGTCTGCATGGAGAAGATCACGCTTTCTTCGCGGCGGCCGGTTTTCAGTTCGCCGTAGTCTACACTCCCGGAGAGAAACAGGGTAGTCAGTACGGTCAGCATACCGTTGCAGGCAAAGACGATGGCACCCGGGATACATAATAGAGCCAGGTTACCGGCAAAACCAAGCAGGCAGAGTAAAAGCAGCAGACCATAGCCCGACAGCGCTGCAATCAGACTGGTGATAAATACCTGTGTATTGGAGAGCTTTTTCCTCAGAAGAGGATACAGCACCATCATGCCGAGGATCTGCATGCCGCCGCCTACTGTACTGAATAAGGTGTAGCTGGTTTTCCAACCTTCACCGCCGAAATCATATTTGAAGAAATAGATGATGAAGTTGGCGGTCAGATACAAAGCACAGTTGATCAGAACGATAGAAGCCACTACGATCATGGCCTGATCATTGTGGAAGAGGGCGGAAAACATTTCCCGGATCGTTGCGGTTTTGTTTGCTGATTTTGATTTTTCTTTAAAAAACAGGCAGCAGAGAAGCTCAGAGATCACAAAGATCACAGCTACCATAAGAGCGACCATCTGAAAACCTTTTCGTTCGCTGGTACCGCCGAAAAGGCCTACAAGCAGCATGGTAAGCATAGTAATCAGAGCACTGCCGACACCCGCACACGTACGCCCAACGACAGACAGGCTCTCTCTTTCTGCCGGTGTGCGTGTGACAGCCGGGATCATGGACCAGTAGGGAATATCCATCATAGTGTAGGTCATTCCCCAAAGGATATAGACTACGGCGAAGTAGATCATCAGTGACGAACCTTTCGTATGTGGCGCGGCAAACAGTGCGTACAGAACGACAGCATTAAGAACCGTACCGCTAAACAGCCATGGCCGAAAACGCCCGAAGCGCGTATTGGTGCGGGCAACAAGAATGCCCATAAAGGGATCGTTGAGGGCATCAAAGATTCGTGCTGCCATCAGGATCAGGCCGACAAAGGTGGCAGATAATCCAAGAATATCCTGGTAATAATACATGACGTAGGAGGCAGACAGGGCGTAGACCATATCCTTTCCGACCGCGCCTATGCCGTAGGCGGCTTTCTGTTTGAGATTGAGTTCCATGGTGAGTTCTCCTTTGTGTTTTTCGTTGCAGTGTATTTTGGACATATACATAATATTGACATTGAAATATCCAAAAACAAGCGTGTAGTCACAGTAAACTGGACATTTTAAGAAGCTTTTTGAGTGAAATGTTCACGATACAGACAATTCTGTGCTGTTTGTGGATGTTAGCAGCTTAAAGCATTGAAAAAAATCCAAAAACAAGCAGGAAGTCATAGTAAACTGGACATTTACGTGATCAGGCCGGTAAGATGTCCAAAAGCAAAACGGAAATTGCGGTCCGTTGGATCTGTCTAATAAATGAAGAGATCAGATTCGTTCTCAACAGTTACAGCAATATTATACTTGATCGTCACAGGCGCCAATCCATCGGCAGAAACGGTGAGTGTGGCCTCTCCGCTGTGGCCGACGGTACGTATCATGGTTCCGCACATGCCGCCCTCGGCAGTGACTGTGGAAGGACCGATTAGTTCAGCATCGCCTTCAATGGAAAAATGTACCGGAAGCTGCGCAAAGGGCGCTGCTGTATCATTTTCATCCAGGATCCGTACGCGGACAGCTGCCATATCGTAGGTGTCGGCTTCTGCGAGTTTTGCAGTGCTGGTGCGTACATCCAGGTGCAGACGAGAGGAAGGAGAACGTGTCACACTGGATATAACTTTTCCGTCTTTTACTGCATCAAATCTCCAGCGGGTGGCTTCGCCTCCCCAGTTGCCGATATATTTGCCGTAGAGGTCCACCCCGTCAGCAAAAGTCATGTGGTAGCGCATCATGCACCAGAGAAGCTTGGCTTTATAGCGGGCAGGAAGATTGGGCAGCGTATATTTTCCGGCGGCCAGAAGACATTCCCGGAGAATAGAGGATTTTTCACGAGAAAATCCCTCCTGTGTTTCCAGAAGCTCCCCTACTGTGTCATCCAGTACAAAGGGAGGATGCGGCAGAGACGTCAGCTCGCCGGTGTGCAGTTTTGTTACAAAAACATCATTTTTATACAGACGTATTTCGTCAGCATTAGAGAATACGGCAACATCCCCGATCTGTCCTGCCGGATAATCGCCGATATCCATAGAAGAGACCACTTCCAATACAGGCGTGTGATCCTGCTGGCTGGCATATAATGCGGCGGCAGGCTTTGGATTACGAAAGGCATCCATCACGCCGTGATAGCACACGCGGTCACCGGAACCAAAGTCCTTGTGGGTTGGATAATCAAACATACACCAGCCAAAGCATCCGGTATGTTCACCGCTTTGGTAAGCGGCATTCAGCACCCGGCCGTGGCGAAGGGCATGCTCCTGCTTCTTTTCCCAGGGATCAAAAGCTTTGGTGGGAAACATGTGACCGTTGTGTTCGGAGATCAGCAGAGCTTTATTTTTATCCGGAGATACCTCTTTCTTCGGCTTTGCTCCCGGAGTAATTCCGTTATGAGAGAAGTCATTGTAGGCGTACACATCCTCCAGCAAATGACTGTTTTCGATATAACGCACACCGGAAGTTGCACGGCTGGGATCCCTGTCTCTTATACACATCTGACGCTGCCGACGATACTCCTTGTGTAG
>CALZOU010000004.1 GCA_945827805.1 uncultured Lachnospiraceae bacterium | reverse complement strand
AGATGTGTATAAGAGACAGCTATACACCCTCCAGGCTCCTGTCTGTCTCAGCGGATTTCCCGTCCCTCCCCAACCGATTTTGAAGATACGTCTCCGCTAAAATCTCAATCCTAATACTTCTCCACAATATCATCCATAGATTTCACAATACTGTCCGAAGGAATCACCCCGCGCACACTGGTCAGCGGATACACATTAGAATTTCTACCGATCACCGTACCCGGATTCAGCACACTATTGCAGCCCACTTCCACATGGTCACCCAGCATAGCGCCAAATTTCTTCAGATCCGTCTCCCATTTTTCAGAAGAACCTTTCACGACCACCAGCTTCTTATCAGATTTCACATTAGAAGTAATAGATCCTGCTCCCATATGGGACTTGTAACCCATAACAGAATCGCCCACATAATTATAATGCGGCACCTGCACGTTATTAAACAGGATCACGTTTTTCAGCTCTGTGGAATTACCTACCACACAGTTATTTCCCACCAGGGCATTGCCGCGGATAAAAGCTCCGGGACGAACTTCTGTCTCTTCTCCGATGATGACCGGTCCGGTAATGGAGGCCGTAGGCGCGATCTTTGCAGATTTCGCGATCCAGATATTCTCCCCCTTCTTTTCGTACACATCGGGATCCAGCTTCTCTCCAAGAGCCGGGATAAGCTCTTTGATTTTCGGAAGTATCTCCCAGGGATATGTCAGCTCACCGAGAGCCTCCCCCGCCATTGACTGTGTCAGATCGTAAAGGTCACTGATTTTTACACTTTCCATCTTATTTCTCCCCTCCGGCCGTCTTTTTTTCGGAAGATCCGGCCTTCTTTGTTGCCGCAGAAGATGCTTTACTGCTCTTGTAGAACTGAGCCGAGTAGTCAAAATACTGGCGCAGACTGTACTGATTGCGAAGCTTAAGTACACCATCCGTACGGCTTTTGATAAAGTTATTGAGTTTCGTCATGTATTCTTCCTGTTTGATCGTTCCTTCCGCCACATACGTCAGGCCCTTTTCCCAGCTGGCCGTCAGTTCAGGGTTTAATAAAGAACGAATGGAAGAAGCCACCACATCATGAATCATCTCTCCCAGCAGCGTAGGCGTGATGATCTGGGTCTTTTTGTTCAGATCAATATATTTGATATTCACCAGTTTTTTCAGGATCTCAGCTCTGGTAGCACTGGTGCCGATACCGCTTCCCTTGATCTGTTCTCTGAGTTCTTCATCCTCGATCAGCTGTCCGGCATTCTCCATAGCAAGGATCATGGAGCCGGAATTGTAGCGTTTCGGCGGAGATGTCTCTCCCTCTTTGATCTCGTAACCTTTCACCGGCAGCTTACTGCCTTTTTTCAGTCCCTCAAACAATCCTGCATCCAGCTGCGGTTCATCCTGTTTATTCTGTGACGCGTCCTTCCCGGACACGACAAGATACCCTTTGTCCACCAGCACACGGCTGCCGGCAAAAAAGCGTTCTTTACCAATGGCGGCCGTTACCGCTATCTTTTTATATACCGCCGGACCGTAAAATATGCTCAGGAAACGGCGTACGATCACCTCATAGACTTTCCGGCTTCTCTCGGAAACACTTCGAAGTGCTGACAGCCCCTGGCCTGTGGGAATAATGGCATAATGGTCGGTGATCTGTTTATCGTTGGTATACCTGGTCTTTCCAATACCTTTAAAGGACCCGGAGGACAGGATCTCTGCGGCAAACTGCTGACAGGGTTCAAACCTGGTCAGGCCCTGGAGATTGCGATGGATTTCCTTTGCCACAGCGGAAGAAAGCACTCGGGCATCTGTTCGCGGATACGTGACCAGTTTTTTCTCGTAAAGTTCCTGCACCGTCTTCAATGTCTCATCAGGGCTGATTTTAAACATTCTGGAGCAGTCATTCTGCAGCTCTGCCAGATTGTAAAGAAGGGGCGGATTTTTCTTTTCCTTTTTCTTTTCAAGAGAAATTATCTCAGCAGCCTGTGGTTCCACCTTCTGCAGCATGCCGATCAAGTTCTCTGCTTCTTTTTTCTCTTTAAATCCGTTTTCCTTGTAAAGTGCCGGATGTCCCGCATAGGCACTTTCCGGTGTTACTCGCCATTCTGCGTCCAGCTTTTTGTCTTCCGGCAAAGCAAGTCCCGCCAGTACCCGATAAAATGGTGTTTTAACAAAGCTTCGGATCTCCCGTTCTCTTTTGACTACCATGCCGAGAACACAGGTCATGACCCTGCCCACGGAGATCACCTGGGAACGGGTTCCCAGATAGGAAGCCACCACATTGCCATAGCGAAGGGTCAGAAGCCGGGAAAAATTGATGCCCATCAGGTAGTCCTCTTTTGCTCTGAGGAAAGCTGCATCCGACAGATTGTCGTAAGCAGATTCATCCTTTGCTTCCCGGATGCCGCGAAGGATCTCTTCTTCCGTCTGGGAGTCGATCCAGACTCTTCGACGCTGCTTTTTATCCTTTACACCGGCCATCATTTCCACGAGACGGTAAATGTATTCTCCCTCCCGCCCCGAGTCGGTACAGACATAGATTGTCTCCACATCTTCCCTATTCAAGAGGCCGGAAACAATACGAAACTGCTTTTCCACATCCGGGATCACCTCATATTTGAACTCTTCCGGCAGGAAAGGCAACGTTTCCAGACTCCAGCGTTTATATTTTTCATCATATTTTTCAGGATAACTCATAGTTACCAGATGACCCACACACCAGGTCACCACAGATTCCTGGCTTTCCAGGTATCCATCCCTGCGGCTGAAATTCTGCTTTAATGCTTTGGCAAATTCCTGTGCCACACTCGGTTTTTCTGCTATGAAAAGTGATTTTGTCATGTACCCTTTCTCTTTCTGATGATAGTCTTTGGTTGAAAAAAGCCCGCCGGCATACTCCGGCAGGCTTGATTGCTGTTTATTACTGCAAAAACGATCCGCCCAACCGCTTTTGTCCGTTATTATTTTGCCTGGATATATCCTTTAGCTTTCAGTGTCTCTGCGCACAGTACAGCACCACCGGCAGCACCACGGACAGTATTGTGGGACAGTCCGATGAATTTCCAGTCATAAACCTTATCCTCACGCAGACGTCCTACAGAAACGCCCATACCATTTTCAAAGTTTACATCCATGCTTACCTGCGGGCGATTGTCCTCTTCCAGGTACTGAATAAACTGCTTCGGAGCGCTCGGAAGCTCAAGTTCCTGAGGAAGTCCTTTGAAGTTT
This sequence comes from uncultured Lachnospiraceae bacterium, assembly GCA_945827805.1. Classification (GTDB taxonomy): domain Bacteria; phylum Bacillota; class Clostridia; order Lachnospirales; family Lachnospiraceae; genus UBA11957. The sequence goes on along the minus strand of CALZOU010000004.1, from coordinate 46,402 downwards.
ACAAGCTTTTCGATCAGCTGTTCTTTTGTCGGGTTCTTTCTGAATTTAACAAAAACAGCGGCTGTGTGACCGTTTAATACCGGTACACGGATACACTGGCAGGTGATCACCGGAGACTCAGCCGGAACGATCACACCGTCTTTGATCTCACCCCAGATACGGAGGGGCTCCATCTCGGATTTTTCTTCCTCACCGCCGATGTAAGGAATGATGTTTCCTACCATTTCCGGCCAGTCTTTGAAAGTCTTACCGGCGCCGGAGATTGCCTGATATGTAGTAGCAACTACTTCATACGGCTCGAACTCTTTCCATGCTGTCAGTACCGGAGCGTAGCTCTGGATAGAACAGTTCGGTTTTACAGCCACGAAACCTCTGGTGGTGCCCAGACGCTTCTTCTGAAATTCGATCACGTCAAAATGCTGCGGATTGATCTCCGGCACTACCATCGGTACATCCGGTGTCCAGCGATGTGCGCTGTTATTGGAAACAACCGGAGTCTCTGTCTTAGCATAAGCTTCCTCGATGGCTTTGATCTCGTCTTTTGACATATCTACTGCGGAAAATACAAAATCCACCTCAGCAGCTACACTTTCTACCTCATTGACATTCTTTACCACGATCTTCTTTACAGCTTCCGGCATGGGAGTATCCATTTTCCATCTGCCGCCGATGGCTTCTTCATAAGTCTTGCCGGCACTTCTCGGACTGGCAGCCAGTGTTGTTACCTCAAACCAGGGATGATTTTCCAGAAGAGAGATAAATCTCTGTCCAACCATACCTGTAGCACCCAGGATACCTACACGTAATTTCTCGCTCATTTCCTTATTCTCCTTCACTTAAGTACTTTTTATTATCTTCCACTACCTTCTTCATGACTGCGGGGCCGGGAGCACCAAGAGTCATACGCTTTTCCACACAGGTCTTGAGGCTGATAGCGTCATAAATATCTTCTTTAAATACAGGGCTGAACTTCTGATATTCTTCCAGAGACATATCATCCAGCGCAATATTTTTGTCGATGCAGTACAGCACGATCTGTCCGATAATGCCATGGGCATCTCTGAATGGCACTCCGTTTTTCACCAGATAATCTGCCGCGTCAGTAGCGTTGGTAAATCCCTGCTTTGCGCTGTCTTCCATGCGGTCTTTTCTGAACTGCATGGTATCGATCATACCGGTAAACAGTGCAATACAGCCTTTTGCTGTATCAATGGCATCAAAGGTCAGCTCTTTATCTTCCTGCATATCCTTATTATATGCCAGCGGAATACCCTTCATCGTTGTCAGAAGAGACATCAGCGCGCCATACACACGACCGGTCTTTCCACGGACGAGCTCAGCTATATCCGGATTCTTCTTCTGTGGCATGATACTGCTGCCGGTACTGTAGGCATCATCGATCTCCACAAAACGATATTCATTGGAATTCCAGATAATGATCTCCTCGCAGAAGCGGCTCAGATGCATCATTACTGTAGAAAGCGCTGCCAGAAGCTCGATCACATAATCACGGTCGGACACACCATCCATACTGTTGGCGGTCGCACCGTAAAATCCCATAATATTGGCCGCATATTCACGATCCAGCGGATACGTCGTACCTGCCAGAGCTCCGCTGCCCAACGGGCAATAGTTCATGCGCTCAAAAATATCGTGCATACGACTTCTGTCTCTCTTGAACATCTCAAAATATGCACCAAAATGATGGGCCAGTGTAACCGGCTGCGCTTTCTGCAGATGGGTAAAGCCCGGCATATAGGTTTCCAGGTTTTCCTCCATGATCCGATTGATCACTTCAAGAAGATTTTTCAGTTCTTCGTCGATCTCGTGGATCTCATCCCGCACATACAGGCGCATATCCAAAGCCACCTGATCATTTCTGCTGCGTCCGGTATGCAGTTTTTTCCCCACATCACCGATACGGTCGATCAGATTGGCCTCCACAAAGCTGTGGATATCCTCATACTCTTCTGTGATCTTGAGGGTACCGTTCTCCACATCACGGACGATACTGTCCAGACCACCGATGATCTCCAGCTTTTCTTCCATGGTCAGGATACCCTGTTTTGCCAGCATAGTCACATGAGCCTTGCTGCCGCGAATATCCTGGGCAAAAAATTTCTGGTCAAATCCTATGGACGCATTAAAATTGTAGACCAGCTGATCAGTCTCTTTGGTAAAGCGTCCGCCCCATAACTGTGCCAATTCTCTATCCCTCTTTTCAGTAAAAAGTCCTATATATACTACCATTCCATTGTGCAGATTGCAAGCGTATTTCACTTATTCTTCTGCGCTTTTTGCGGTATCATCCGCAGGAACTTCGGATTGTATCGAACATTTACCGATAATATCCTGCTTGTGCCTTTCTCTCTCCTGTTTAGAATATATACAGCCGCAATAATCCTGCCGGTACAATCCGTATTGGTCAGAAAGCTCAATGGATCTTTTATAACCGTTTTTCTTTTTGAAATCCGAATGCAGATAATCCACGTGATAGATTCCCGCAAGTTCTTCACCAATATTATTCAGTTTTTCCGCATTTTTCAACGGGCTGATGGATAGCGTTGTTGTAAAATAATCAAACTCCTGTTCCCGGGCAATTCTGGCTGTTTCCTCAAGCCGCAGCCGATAACAGGCAAAGCAACGCTCGCCGCCTTCCGGCACCGTCTCCAGCCCCCGCGCCATTTCAAAAAAAATCCCGGGTTCATATATTCCGTCAATAATCTTTATCGGATAGGCTGCCGGCAGTTCGCTCACGAGACGGTACAGTTCCTCCACACGTTTCACATATTCCGCCTCCGGAGAAATATTGGGATTATAAAAAAAGATCGTTATTTTAAAATAAGACGATAGATACTCCAGCACATAACTGCTGCAGGGTGCACAGCAGGCATGAAGCAGCAGCGTGGGGACTCTTTCCTCTTTTTGCAACTTCGCCAGTGTCTGTTCCAGCTCCCGCTGATAATTTCTTTTCTGCATGTTTTGCTCCTATGACAATTCTATGTTTTCCTCATATAGTAAATCAAACAGGAATTTCCTCTTTTCCTGCGAAAAATGTAACATGAGGTAATACTATGCAGCCTTTATTATCCTTTTCGGATGTCTGCTATTCCTATCATACACTTAAGGGTGAGATTCCTGCAATCAGAAATATCACCTTTTCCCTTCAGGAACAGGAATTTCTGGCGCTGGTAGGTCCCAGCGGATGCGGTAAATCTACGCTGCTGAATCTGATCGCCGGACTTTTGGAACCGGACAGCGGGCAAATTCTGTACCAGGGAAAACCTTTATCCTTATGCAGCTTTTCTACAGGCTATATGCTGCAAAAAGATCATCTTCTGGGATGGCGCACTGTTCTGGACAATATTCTTCTGGGTCCTGAGATCAGAGGCGTTTCTATAGCTGCAGCCCGAAAAGAAGCACTGAAGATGCTGGAAAAATATCAGCTGGCTGACTATGCCAATGCTTTTCCCGATCAGCTTTCGGGAGGCATGCGGCAGCGAGTGGCTCTGATCCGCACCATGATCAATGCTCCCGGACTTTTGCTTCTTGACGAACCTTTTTCCGCTCTGGATTATCAGACACGCCTGGATGTGGGCAACGATATCTGCCAGATCATCCGGCAGGAAAAAAAGACCGCCATTCTGGTCACCCACGATCTGTCGGAAGCCATCTCACTGGCAGATCATATTCTGGTTTTATCCAAAGCGCCATCCCATATCGCCTTCGACTGCCCGCTGAAATTTGGGATATCCGACCTCACACCACTGGATAAACGTTCACAGCCTGAATTTCAGACATATTTCAATATTTTATGGAGGCATCTTCATGAGACAGATGGTTGATTTTACGGGAACATCACAAAAGCAACAGCAATTTCTTCAAAAATATATCCGCCATCACCGCCGAGTATCTCTGGTAAAAATCCTGATCCTTGTACTATTCCTGCTGCAATGGGAAGTGACCACACGACTTCATCTGGTCAACAGCTTTATTTTCAGCAGCCCTTCCCGGATTCTTTCTACATGCCTGTCCATGATCAAAAGCGGTGATCTGATTCTCCATATCGGTATTACCCTGGGAGAAACACTGATCTCGTTTCTTCTGGTCACTGTGATCAGTATCTCGGTCGCTCTGCTACTATGGTATTTTACATTTGCTGCGGATGTGGCAGAGCCTTACCTGGTAGTGCTGAACAGTCTGCCAAAATCAGCTCTGGCTCCCTTATTCATTGTCTGGTTCGGTACTGGATTCAAAACCATCGTGATTGCCGGTATATCTGTAGCTATATTCGGTTCCATCATTCAGCTGTATCAGGCTTTTTGCCAGACCGACCCGGATCTTTACAAACTGATCTATACACTTGGCGGAAAACGCCGCCATATTCTTCGCTATATCCTGCTGCCCGGGTCACGCCCCGTCATTCTTTCAGGCATGAAGGTTAATATTGGTCTCTGCCTTGTAGGTGTAGTCATCGGTGAATTTCTGGCCGCCAGACAGGGGCTGGGCTACCTGATCATTTACGGTAGTCAGGTCTTCAAACTGGACTGGGTGCTGATGTCCATATTGATCCTCTGCCTGATCGCCATGGGACTATACAAAGTTGTGGAGCTGGCGGAAAAATGGTACTGCCAACGCCCCTGAATATTTTACGTACCAACTCTCATTCTATATTGTAAATGGGAATGCTGCAGAATGGCGGCTTCCAGGTATGTATACAAATTTCCCGCGACTTTACCGAGCACGACTCCAAGACTACAGGCTCGGAGCGAGCGCAGGAGGAGCAGGAAATTTGTATACATACCAGGAAGCCGCCATTCTGCAGCATCTCCTTCTTATGCCTTTGTCACCGCATTTCTGGTCTTGCTCCAGGCCGAGTAGACATTGACTTTTTTCCCATTGTATTTCAGATTTTTATAGGTTCGGATACGCACATAATAACGTTTTTTTGCAGATAACTTTTTTAACGTCTGTGCTGTCGTTTTACTTTTAACAGTTATAGTCGCTGCATTGGCATTCTGAAAAGAATTCTTTGTTGTAAATTGCAGCTGATACCCTGTCGTCTGCGTTGTATTTTTTGTCCACTTCACATACAAACTCTTTTTCTTACCTGTAACAGATTTTATCGATGTTGCCTTCGGTACGATCTGGTACGTCATCGTGGTTTTTCCACTGTAATTTCCTTTAAACGTTACAGTAACCGTATAGATTCCTACGTTTTTACAGCCTGATGAGTAAGATACAGAATAATTAGATGAAGAAATCTTCTTTCCTTCGCTGTCCTTTACCGTAACAGAGGGCTTTCTGGTTTTTCCGTTATATACAAAGCTATTGTCGGACAACTGTACTTTAGCAATCTTTCGGATCACCTGAGTGCTGTCCACATCATTGCATTCTGAACAGATTTTCTGAATGCTTCCATCCTCCGACAGAGTTGCCTTTTTTACAACAGTGGTGTATGTGTGGGTATGCTCCTGTGCCTCCAGCTCCGAGATCATGTCCGAATTACCGAATACGGGCCAATAGGTTTCCCGTGACAATATTCCACGGGATTCACTGGCTCTCTTATAGTTCCTCGGTCTTTCATAATTGTAACAGAACTGATAGGCTGCCTCATAAGCTCCCTGCTCTGTATTGGGTATTTCTCTGAGACATTTCAGAAGTTTGGCAAATCTGGTCTGCAGATCATAATTCAAAAAATCAAGCTGAGCAGAAAGCGTACGGTAATCCGTGCCTTGTCCATTACAATAGTTGACCAGAAGTACATAATTTCCCATATACCACTGGCATATTCCGTAACTGACATCGCAAGCACCTGCAGCTTTTTCATTAAATCGGCATTCTCTGTATACATTAGCAAGAATACCACAGGCCACCGCACTGTTAAGTCCCATCTCTTCTGTCACATAATTATAGATCAAAATCTCGTTTTGATTTCCTGTAACTGTTTTGGTCACTGCCGCGGCTTCTGCCTTCTGTGCACTTAACGGAACAGACATTCCCAACACCAGACATACGCACAAAATCAGTGAACAGACTTTCTTCCCCCATTGCATAGCTTTCACCTCAATATTATTAAACTACATTGTATCTGTTCAGCAACTTCAGAGATACAATTCGAAAACCCATGAAAATCGACTTTCGCCGAAAGGTTTTTCTCACACCTGAATATTGTTATTACGGTCTCATCAACAAGTGTTTGGGACCGTTTGGAACAGTGGCAGGTATGTTTCATATACATTAAGAATTATAATGTACCAACGAGATATATGCAATAGTTATTTAATATTTTTGTAATATATTGTACCAAATAAAACGACTTTTTCTTCTTTTATTCATATAAAACGCCGTGATTAAGCAAATTTGTGTTACTACATGCACAAAAATGACAAAATAATAATCATAAATACAAAAAAAGGCCCATTGGACCTTTTTCTGCAATAAATTCCATATGTATGATTATGCAAATTTACGCTTTGCAGCTTCTACCACATGACCGATCAGTACAGATGTAGTAACACTTCCTACACCGCCCGGCACCGGAGTGATAGCTTCTACGATTGGCTCTACGCTTGCGTAATCAACGTCACCGCAAAGTTTGCCTTCTGCATTAACATTGATACCTACATCGATCACAATCTGTCCTTCTCTTACATAGCTTGCATCAACAACACCTGCACGTCCTGCAGCAACGATAACGATATCAGCTTCTTTCACGACAGACGGCATGTCCACAGTTCTGGTATGACATACAGTAACAGTGGCATTTTTCTTGATCAGCATCATAGCAGCCGGTTTACCTACAACAAGGCTTCTGCCCACAACAACTGCTTTTTTACCGGTACAGTCAACATTGTAATAATCCAGGATCTCCATACAAGCCTGTGGAGTACAGGGCGGGAATCCCTGATTGGTTCCGGCAAATACACCTACCATAGAACCATCGGTAATACCGTCTACGTCTTTTTCCGGATCCAGAGCTTTGATAACAGCAGCCTCATCCAGATGCTTCGGCAGAGGACGGAAGATCAGCACACCGTGAATGGCATCGTTTTTATTAACCTGATCGATAACTGCCATCAGTTCTTCCTGCGTACAGTCAGCCGGAAGCAGGAATTTCTCATAAGCTACACCCAATGTCTCACAACGTTTTACAGCACCTCTTTCGTAAGAAAGATCATCGCCTCTTTCACCAACACGAACGATACCCAGTGTCGGAGTCACGCCTTTTTCTTTTAATGCTGCTACATCAGCCATAATGCGGCTGTTTACTGCAGCAACAACTTCTTTTCCTAAAAACTGTTTTGCCATTTTTCTCTCTCCTGTTATTTCAGTCTGCACATAATATCAAAGTAAATGGAATCTGCCAGAGCACTGTATTTAACCAGCATAGCATCAGCCTTGGCATTCAAAACACCTGCCTGCAGCTGATCCTTCATGGATTTGGTGTTAACGTAAACGTTAAGGCTGGCACCCTGCAGAGCTGCTTTACATACAGTTGCTGCCACGCCTGCATCACTTAATACCATTTTGGAACCTTTTTCTGCAAACTCACGAATCATTTCCATGGCTTCACAGCATTTCTCCATGATCTCCATCGGAACCTGACATGCTTCCCAGAGAACGTGCTGCATAACATGCTCTTTCTCTGCAATCTGCTCTTCTGTCTCCGTGGGCATACTGTAAGCTTTAGCCAAAGGTTTAAAAGCTTCAGCATCACGCTCGATCAGTGCAAGGAAATCGTCCTGGATCTTTGTCATCTTACGCATCAGATCTTTGATATCCTCTTCCACCGCTGCGTATCTTTTCTTACCAACAGTCAGGCTTCCTACCATGTTTGCCAGTGCCGCTGCCAGTGCACCCGCAAGAGCTGCCGCTCCGCCGCCACCCGGTACCGGCTCTTTAGAAGCGAGTACTTCAACGAATTCTCTGCATGATTTGTCTGAAAAACCCATAATGTTCCTCCTCGTATATATACAATTTTGTTATTACAGCTATTCCGGTCTATTAACCCGTTCTTAATATCTTACCCCAGAATGAATAATCTGTCAATTGTGTACGTTTTTCGGACCATATTCTTATACTGAATGTAGGTTTATTCTATGGGTGTTTCGTACACTTCGTATAAAGGGGGGCGGAAGCTCATTTTCGTCCGTCCCCTCAAAAAAAGGGGCAGCCGCAAAGCGGCGCCCCCCGTCCGTAATTCATCAAACAACAGCCTTGATCGTCCCAATAGAAACGTCCCCACAAACCGTCATATCCTCCCCATGAAAAGCCACAGGAAAATTATCCGAGAAAAGAATCTGCGAAGAAGGCGGAAACTCATCATCCCCCTCCCACAGCGCAAATCTCATAAACAGCCCATTGATCAGCTCAAACTCATACCCGGCATCACCATAATTCAGAGCCTTACCGCCAACCTCTTCCATAGCCTTGCGGAAAAGATCCAGCTTAAATCCATAACCAAAAGCCAGACGCGCCAGACAGCGACCTGAAAACTGCTTATAATACACCTCACACCACGGAATCTCACGATACGTAAGAAACTTACCCGAAGCCGGTGCCGCAGTTCCCTCCAAAAGAAAACGCATCACCAGAATCTTCGCTTTACCCATGTCACGAAGAACATAATACTTTTTGTCCAGTGTCAAAGGCGTCACCTCAAATTCCGGCCAGCTCACCGTATACTCATATCCCATCATACGCAGCGTAAACAGCTGTTTCTCAGTATCGTAAGGAATCTGACAGCGCTCACTGGCAGCAACAGGATCCATCTCCCGGTACAGCTGCGAATAATGCTCCATAGGCATACGTTCAAGATTGTCTTTTTCGTAATTTAATTCCATGCTACTCCATTCTCAGCGAAGAACGACTGACGGAAACAGATTGGCATCTGTATGAGGCAGGAAACAGCAGGCTACAAACTCATCCATATAGCCGGGCACTGCGCTCAATTCCATATAAGTCATATTCTGCGCCAGCTCATAAGTTTTCTTTTCTGCCTCTTTAGAAAGAAGCATTGTGTATGCACCAGACAAAGAAGAGTTACCGATATAGTGGAATTTCTCGATAGGAATATCCGGGAACATACCGATATTTACCGCATTCTGCATATTGATACCGCTTCCGATACCACCGGCAACATAGACATCATCGATCATGGAAATATCAAAATCAAGAGCAGTCAACATAGTGCGGATAGCTGAGAAAATAGCACCCTTGGCACGGATAAAGTTGTCAATATCCACCTCAGTGATCTCCACATCCTTGATGGATCCTGCTTCCTCTTCAAAAGCAAGAACATAACTTCCCATACCGTATTTGTCACGTTTAATTCTCTTACCTTCGCGGACAAATTTGCCCTTTGGATTGATAATACCATTCAGATAGAGCTCGCAGATTACGTCGATGATACCGGAACCGCAGATACCCACCGGCTTAGTTCCCGGATCACCAACGATCGTCAGAGTCGGCTCCATAGTCTCTTTGTCAATAGTGCAGGCTTCAATAGCACCGTCTGTGGCACGCATACCACAGCTGATATCTCCGCCCTCGAATGCCGGTCCTGCAGAGCAGGCACAGCTCATCATAAAATCAGAGTTTCCGAATACCAGTTCACCATTGGTTCCCAGGTCAATAAACAGAGAAAATTCCGGGCGGTTCCAGATCATGCTGACCAGGGTGCCTGCAGTGATATCACCACCAACATAGCTTCCGATATTGGGTGCAATAATAATATGAGCATCCGGATGTACCGTAATACCCAGATCACTGGCATACAGTGAATTTGTTTTGAAAAAGGCAGGAATATACGGCTCCATACGCAACGGATCCGCGTTGATACCGGCAAACAGATGGTTCATGGTAGAGTTGCCGGCAACACACATGCGATAGATCTGCCTTGTCTTAATCTTTGCGCTGGCACACATCTGGGCGATCATCGGATTGATGGTCTCTTTGATCACTGCATCCTGCAGTTTCTGGATACCATTGTCTTTCTGAGACTCGATGATACGGTTGATAACATCGGCACCATAACGAATCTGTCCGTTTCCGGCAGATGCTTTGCCAAGAATTTTTCCTGTCTCCATATCTATAATCAGAGCTGATACTGTAGTTGTACCTATATCTATAGCCAGCCCGCAGATGGCAGATTCATCATTTTCGGGAAGAATGTCATACACAAATATTGTATTTTTTGTTTTACCAATGACACATGTTACCGAAAAATTGCTTTCCCGGAGTACATCCGGCATTTTGCGCAGGACACTGTAGGGAAGATGTACAATATCCACATTTTCCTGTGCTTTGATAGCGCGCATAAGGCGCTCATTGTCCGGCATGGTATCATCCAGTGTCGGTACATTCATTTTTACAGAAATTCTGGACAGATTATTTGTAAAAGCAATACCAGCTTCACTGATCTGCTCTTTCGCTGTCTCAAAAATCCTGATTTCATCGCTGGAACTTAAATCCGCAACTTTCATTCTGCTCTTATATGCTGCCGCAATATCCGGCACAAGCACTGTACAATCCCCTTCCACTGTGCTGGCACAGGCAAGACGCCATCCAGCAGCGAATTCTTCCTCAGAGATATGGGAGGATTTCTTTGAAACCACATTGCCTTCTACCAGCTTGACACGGCATTTTCCGCAGACCACATTACCTGAACAGGGCGCATCGATAGCTACATTTGTTTTTCTCGCTACCTCAAGAAGGTTCTCACCGGAAGTGGCAAAAGCCTCTACCGCTTCTCCACTTTCAAACGTAAAGGTTACTTTAAACATAGATTCTCGTTCCTCTAAATATGTTTTCTTTACTGCTCTTCTAAATTAATATATGAAAAAACAGAACTCGTTCCGGCAGATTTCTCTGCCGGAACAAGGGTTCTGTTCACATACTGCTCTATCCTGACAGTTCTGATTACAGCTCCAGATAGGAATCTGCGTACAGAGTGTTGTTCTTGATAATATCGCAGGACTTGATGGTTTCCATCAGTCTCAGGTCGTTCGGGTTAACGATAGCGGATGTCAGACCCTGCATCATAGCCATAGCTACCATAGCGGAATCCATGATCGGTCTGATATGTTTCGGCATACCGTTGGAGTTGTTGGACAGACCACCGGTGGAGTTCAGACCCATATCGGAGAACATCTTGATACACTCAAGAATATCCATCTGCTTATCCTGCATACCCTTGGTAACCAGGAACAGCGGATCGAACCACAGATCTGTAGCTTCCATACCATGCTCCATACCTCTCTCAAGAAGAGTCTGGCAGTACATCATACGCTCGTCGTTGTCTTTAGCGATACCTTCGCCGTTGCACAGTGCGATAACGATAGCATCGTTAGCAGCAGCCAGGTCAACGTACTCGATACGTCCGGCAGCGTCTGCGGAGTTAACGATCGGTTTTCCTTTGGAACGGTTGTATACAGAGATACCAGCTTCGATAGCTTTCATGTTAGCTGTATCCAGTGCCAGCGGAACGTTGTCGAACTCGCCCTGCAGCAGCTCTACAGCCCATTTCATCAGCTCTTCGCCGTTGGACTCAGCCGGTCCGATATTAACATCCAGATAGTAAGCGCCTGCATCCAGCTGCTGTTTTGCTCTGGTCAGGATCGGTTCCGGATCTTTCTCTGCGAATGCTCTGTTGATGGACGGAGCGGTTACGGAGATTCTCTCACCAATTACGATAAATTTGCTCATTTTTTAAGTACTCCTTATATCTTTTTTTGGCAGCTGCCTTAATGTTAAGGCAGCTGTGTTAAGGTACAATTACAGTTCGCCGTTAGCCTGCATATCCTTGAAGAATTTAACCAGCTCAACAGCCTCGCGCGGAGCAACGATGATCTCCCAGCCAGGAAGTTTAGCTTCCAGATCACCCTTCAGAACAGCAACTTTACCAGGAATGATCATCTTTCTGCATTTCAGCTTCGGCTCTACCTCTTCCTGGAAGAATTTAGCGATGGAACCGGAGGAGAACTTACCTGCAGCCCAGGATGTCAGAACGGAAAGTCCGCCGGCATCGTTGATAACCAGGTTCATCGGAACACCGGATCTCTCCAGCTCGCCGGATACTACGAAGTATGTAAGAGCGAAGTCTACGGTGGTGATGATGATGGAGTTCTCGTCTGCACCATTTAACGGGTAGATTCCTGGTGCAACCTTCATCGGTTTCTGCGGGTCAGTGAATACGTTCTGACGAAGGCCGAACAGCGGCAGAGCGTCAGCGTATGTCATTTCCGGAAGAACAACGATGGAGCCGTATTTCATGGTGAATACGGATGCCAGAGCCTGAGCCATGTATTTGTCATCCTTTGTAAGCTTGGATACATTTACGATGGACGGATAACCGAAGGTTCTGTCTTCGTTCTTTAATGCAGCACGACGTACCTGAACGGTATTCTCAAAGGTTTCTTTGATGGTAGCGCCTGTAGTATCAATAACCAGCTCTTTGTTGCCGGCTTTCTCAAGAGCAGCAACTGTATCGTACAGCTCATCCAGGTTAGCACCGGAAACACCCAGTACAACACCTGCAGCTGTAGCAACAGCGCTCATCTCAGCGTAGTTGGAAGCGTCTGCGCCATTCAGGATCGGTTTAGCGTCCTTGCATACTTCCAGAGCTGCTTTTGCAATCTCTACATCTTTAACGCCCAGTACAAGAGTCTTGCCTGTAGCAGCAGCTTTCTTAACGATCTCTACATATCTGTCAGCAGCAGTACCCTCGCAGCAGTTTACATACAGCATTTCAACATGCATCTGCTCACCGATACGATCGTAATCTACTTTGCCAGCCTCATCGATCTTTGCGTCGATTGTAGCATCATCCATATCACTGCATACAGATACAGCGTATCTTGTCTTACTGACAAATGTTTTCTCATGTCTGTAAAGAACTGTCTCACCGCCCAGAGTATACTCTGCATCGCCTTTACCAACTTTGATGGTCTTCATCGGCGGAGCTGTAGCTGCGGAAAGAGATTCCAGAGCCTCAGCAGACATATGCGGACAAGCGGAAATATCCAGAGCACCCTGTGCAACCTTCATAGAGAAAGCCATACAGGTCGGGCATCCGCATTCTTTACAGTTTTTCTTTGGTGTTAATTTAAAAATCTGAATACCATTTAATGCCATTTTGTTATCCTCCTGCTTATGCTAATTCTTTGATCATCTTTGCGATAGTTGCAACAGACTGAGGATGTCTTAAGATAACGGCATTGGAACCGGAAACCAGATCAGCGGCAGCAGTCTGGATCTCCATGGAAATACCTCTCTCTTCACGGGAACCCCATTCCGGTGCATCAGCTTCTTCAGCCAGAGACTCTTTTACGCTCCATGTCTCAGAAGCAACAGGAGTGATAATCGGCATCTGCAGAGTAGTATCAGACTGAGCCAGGGCAGCAGCTTTGATACGATCCATAGTGGATACAACGTACTCATAGCCGTAACCAACAGCAGCTGTACCAACGTTCATTACAACACTTTCCGGTTTAACACCAAGCTGTGTCATAACTACGTTCAGCTGTTTTGCCAGGTTGATATCTACTGCGGACTCAGCACCAACCTTCTGGTTGTAAGCAAGACCTGCAGCAGCACCGACGGCTTTGTAGTTTTCTTCTTTTGCAGCCAGAACCAGAACGTTCTTGCCCTGCAGAGCTTCTGCAACCTTAACCAGCAGCTCAGAGTCTTTTTCTACGTTCTTGCATCCTTCTACTACCAGTGGAAGATCGATCGCATCCGCTACTTCCTTAGCTACAGCAACCAGCTCCTCTGTGGATTTGTTAGCTCCGTTCGGATCTCCGCCTTCCAGGGACAGAGCTACAAAATCAGCGCCTTCCATCTCAGCAGCTTTTTTTGCCATTTCTGCAGCAGTTGTGCATCCTTCATAATAGGAAACGATACCGGCAACAGCGCCCTCAAGACCCATATCAGAGATCTCAACGCCTACCTTCGGTGTATTTCCCATGTCTCCATCAAATGTATAGAACGGGAGAATGTTCTCGCCGCCGATCTTGATGGCTTTTTCGCCAACGCCGATCTCTACTGCTTTGATCTGTGCGTTAAACTTCTGTGGTTTACGATTAAACGGCATTGTTGTTAGCCTCCTTTGAAAAAAAAATTAAAACATCTATGTTACGGCGAATGCTCTTCACATTCGCCGTGCATATGTGAAAGTTAAAGGGGTATGAATTACATCATCGGATCCAGTCCCAGTGCCGGATGGCCTTTTTCTGTCAGGAAGCCAACCAGTGTCTCGGGATCTGTTGCGATGGTCTCATCACCGATCATATCGGTGAAGTTCTCGATACCGTAAAGCTCTTTAGCTGTAGCATTCAGTCTCTCACCAACCTGATCTTTCAGATCCTTCGGCATCCATACGATACGCTGAACACCGCCCTCAGCCTTCATGAACTTCTTGGAAGCGATGAAATGTTTACCATGTCCCATGAAACCAGGTGTCTGTACACCACCACCGGTCATAGAAGCCAGCTCGGAGAAGGTCATTCCCAGAGGAGTCTGTCCGGCATACTCACGGTTAGCGATAACAACACCGTTGGAGAACGGCTCGATACCGCATATACACTCAAAGCATCCGCAGGATGTCATCGGTTTCTCCATGATGGAGTACAGGGATACTTCTTCCAGAGCGCCCTGAGAGAACTTACGAACGGCTTCGTTAACGTCCTCGTACTCACCGATACGCTCGTCGATGACGCGCTCTTTTGTGATGATCTGGCACGGACCGGCCGGATCCAGCTCGTTGGTAGCTTTTGCGTCGAACCATGAAACGGCACCACACAGACCAAGTCTCTCCGGAGTTACTACACATACGTGGCTCGGGGAGAATGCCTGGCACATGATACAGCTGTAGTAAACGTCTACAGTCTCGTCAGTCAGAGTGCTCAGACGCTCATCACGTTTGTCGAACATCGGAATAGCAACTTCATGACGCAGTCTTGTACACTCTGCCGGATCAGTGATAACTTTAACCTGACACTTGTCAACTACGGCATCGAATTCGCTCTTGATTCTTGCATACAGAACCTCACCAAGGTCTTTAGCTCTGAATCCTGCTTCGAAAGTAGCTTTGCTGATACGGATACGGATCATATCACGCTGTCCTGTATGCATTACACCCTCGATGCAGTTGATGTAGCTGTGGAATTTACGCTCAAATACAGGCTCAAAGTCAGCCTGCATGTTCTTACCGGCAACTTCTACTACGTATGCGATAGACTGTTTGCTGCCTACCGGGAACTCGTCAAAATCAGGTCCGATAACTTCGATCTTGTGATCTTCGATCTCGCTCATTTCTTTAGCATGAACAAGCTCTACACAGTCAACACGGGAACCATCGAACTCAACCTGCATATCACCGCGACGGATGATCTCACCCTCGAATGCGGATGCGAAAGCAACCGGGATATCAATCTTGGTGATTTTGATCTTGATGTTGCGTGCTTCCAGAGAAGTAGCATTGAATTTGCTTACGTCTTTCTGTACGATCAGGCTCTTCGGTACACGGAAGGTCTCTTCATTTGTGATTACCGGGAAGCCAAGAGCGATAGCACCGGCACCACAGGCAACGATCACTTCGTTCAGCGGAGCAAATGCGTTAACAAAGGCCGGTACACGGTCCATGGTGTATTTCATCAAAGCTGCAGCATCTCCAGGTGCTACGTTACCGAAGATCAGAGCTGCACGAAGAGCTACAGATACTACATGGATAACGCTTGTTACATCAGCACCCAGCGGTACGACACGAACGCCGTATCCCAGTTTCATTCCCTGAGACAGGCACTGATCGATACACTCACCGACCATAGTTACCAGGATACCCTGTGCCTGATAGGATTTAACCAGCTCAACAGCCTCTTCTGCTGTCGGAGCTTTACCAAGAATAACGGCAACACCCGGGATATCGCCTGTTACCAGCGGTACACCAAGCTCACGGATGATGGCATCTGCCAGATGTCCGTAATACGGCTCTGCGTACGGAGCTGCGCCATCAATATATTTCAGAACTTCGATAAACTCAGCGCACAGAGCTGTAGCAACACCGCTCATGAACGCATCATTTAATTTCTGATCTCTTGTCATCAGAGTTTTCACTACACCCAGAGCCTCTTTCAGCTCTTTCAGGTTAGTTACTTTAACACCTGTTACTGCATAGTAGCAGGGCAGGCAGTATGCGGTATCCGGGAAGCTGACAGCTTTGTCTTCGCCATATTTAGCGATAGCGTCATTGATGGCGTTCTCGGTCAGACCATATACAGCATCATTGCCTTTAAATACAACATCAAATAAAGTCATTGTCTATCCTCCAAACAATTCTTTTTCGGTTTCCTGTCGTTATGCTTTGCCGTCGATCACGGCTTTGATGGCAGAAACTTCTTTTACTGCGGTTTCACTGAAATCATAGGGAGATCTGCCCTGACGGTCAGCATCCATGATCTCTGTATTGTAATGTATAAACCCAAGAAGATCTTCTGCCGGGATCTTTGATTTGACAAATTCCTCATCCTCAGCACTGCGGATCTTGTTTGCCACCACACGAACCTGTGCCACACCCAGATCTTCCGCCAGACGTTTCACATTCTTATATGTCTGTACACTTCTGGACCCCGGTTCGATGACGACGATAAACTGATCAACACTCTGTGTCGTACCTCGTCCAAGATGCTCCAGTCCTGCCTCCATATCCATGATGACCACATCATCACGATGGAGAACCAGATTGTTGATGATTCTCTTCAGCATCACATGCTCCGGACATACGCATCCGCCGCCACCGGTCTCCACCGTGCCTAAAAGCAAAAGCTTTACACCGTTGCAGGTCTTTCCATATGTATCCGGGATATCATCCACCTTGGGATTCAGTTTATAAAACTGGTTGCCGTCGCCGGCACCGGTACGTTCTTCAATAAGTTTACGCATTTTGCTGATGGGAACGATAGCATCCAGCTCTTCTTCGGGGAAACCCAGGGCCAGTCCCAGATTTGCATCCGGATCCACGTCGGCCGCGAGAACTTTTCTTCCCTCTGCTGCGTATAATCTGGCGAGCGTTGCAGCAAATGTTGTCTTACCTACTCCGCCTTTGCCTGTTACTGCTATTTTCATGTCTATCAAGTCCCTTCATTTATTAATTCCGGGAGGAGCCTACCTCCCGGTCATATGCAAATATCCTTTCGGACAGGCATCTCATCAGATACCGATTGCTTTACGTTTCTCTTCGATTCTCTCAATCATCAGATCTGTCAGCTTCTCGATATCAGTCTCAACTGTATAAGCAGCCTCAACCCAGTCTCTTACGCCTTCAGTCAGCAGTTTGCCTACGGTCTCGGAACCAGCTACATACGGATCTACGCCAAGGAAGGTATCGATACCGGTAGCAACTACGTAGTTACCGATGGAAACAGCCTTCTCAGACATCCACTCCGGAGCACAGCCTACAACCGGCAGCTGGGAGATATTCAGTCCGGAATCCTTAGCCAGTGTGGCAACCAGGATCATCATACGGGAGATATCTACACAGGAACCCATATGCAGTACCGGCGGGATATCAGCCAGTTCACATACACGTTTCAGACCTGCACCGCAGAGATCTTTGGCGCGTTTGTCCATCAGACCTGCTTTAGCAGCAGCCTGTGCGGAACATCCGGAAGCAACGATAACGATATCGTTGGCGATCAGTTTCTTCATCATCTCGATATGAGCGTAGTCCGGGCGAACCTTCGGGTTGTTACATCCAACCATGGCTACAGCACCACGGATAACACCGGATGTGATACACTCGATGAGCGGTTTGGTGGTACCCATCTCGTCAACCTGAGTATTGGCAACACCATCCAGTACTTTTACCAGAGCCTCTACAGAGTAACCAACGGTTGCTTTCTGTTTGATCTGCGGAATATGTACCAGCTCCGGTTTACGGTTTTCGAAGTTATCGATAGCCATCTTAACGATTGCCTTAGCGTTCTCAGCAGCTGTTGCAGCATTGAAGCGGATAAATTCGGAATCCGGCATCTGAGCGATCGGAGAAGTTGTGATGAATTTTGTATGGAAACATTTGCTGAGAGGTCCAAGAGCCGGGAAAATACACTGAACGTCAACTACGATAGCTTCGCAGGCACCGGTCAGAACAACGTTTTCCTGCTGCAGGAAGTTACCTGCCATCGGAACACCGCGTCTCATGGCAACCTCATTGGAGGTACAGCATACACCGGATACTGTGATGCCCTTAGCGCCTTTGGTTTTAGCGTAAGCGATCATTTCCGGATCATCAGCGTACTCACAAACCATCTCAGACAGAGACGGGTCATGACCATGAACAACAATGTTTACATTCTCTTCTACCATAACACCCAGGTTAGCCTCGGTATCGATCGGCTTCGGTGTACCAAACAGTACGTCAGAGAACTCTGTTCCGCACATGGAACCGCCCCAACCATCGGCAAGACCCATTCTGAGGGACTGACGGATCAGAGCTTCCGGTTTGGAAGAACATCCCATATGTGTCATATGCAGGGAGCAGGCAACCTCACGGTCGATAGCACGGGGAGCGATCTCTTCTCTCTGCCAGATTTCCTGTGTGTGCTCCGGAGCACGTTTCAGCCATCTCTGGTTGCCAAACGGTTTACCATACTCCAGAAGAGCTGTCTCAGCCATCTCATGAGCCAGATCGTAGATATCTCTTCCCTCTGTCTCAACGCCCCACTCTTTGGCAATGCGGATCAGCTTCTCGGGATCTTTTACCTTGTAAGCTCCGTCCGGTTTAGCCTGATACAGGGTATGGCAGATCTCACGGCCGTGATCGGAGTGAGTAGCACCGCCACCGGCTGTAAATTTCAGGTAGTTACGTCCTACGATACCGTCAGCGTCACATCCGCAGATACCTCTCGGAGCTTTGGGAGTGATACGGCAGGGACCCATGGCACAGATACGGCAGCAGATACCCTTCTCACCGAATTTACAATGGGGTGTCTGATTTTTTACACGCAGCTGCCATGCATCTGCTCCGACTTTGGCGCCAGTCTCAAGCAGGCGATTGGTCGCGGCTTCCATTTCCTCAACGGAAGTCAGTTTGAATTCTTCACTCATTTATTTTCCTCCTTAACCAATTTGGAATATATTTTCAGAGGTCCTCTTCCTCCAAAAACTCATTAGCAGTATCTGTTCATTACCTTCACAGATACTCTTCGCAACAGCTGAATTACAGATTCAGCTTTTCAATGATTTTGCCAAGAGCTTCACGCACCGGTGAATCCTTTGGCAGCTTGACAGTGGGAATACCATCGCAGTCATATTCATAGATTGTCTGGTCCTGAGGGATCACACCCAGCAGGTTGAGACCCTGTTTCTC
Organism: uncultured Lachnospiraceae bacterium; assembly: GCA_945827805.1. Lineage (GTDB taxonomy): Bacteria > Bacillota > Clostridia > Lachnospirales > Lachnospiraceae > UBA11957. The sequence goes on along the minus strand of CALZOU010000004.1, from coordinate 27,036 downwards.
GATTTCTTCCTTGGTACCCTCATTAAGCACTCCGTTCGGAGCACGGTTTACGATCAGACCGATCTGCTGCGGTTTAAGCTCACACTCACGGATCAGCTCAGCGATACGGCCGACAGCCTGTACACCTCTGCGGGAGCAGTCACTGACCAGAATGCAGGTCTGCATACTCGGCAGGATACCGCGGCTGATATGTTCCATACCCGCCTCATTATCCACCACCATATAAGGATACTGATCCTGACGTTTCATCAGCTGGGCCTGCAGCAGGCCATTAACGAAACAATAGCAGCCTTTTCCCTGAGTACGACCCATGACCAGCAGATCAAAATCATCCTCTTCCATCAGGCAGGAATTAAATTTCCATTCGGCATAATCTGCCTTGCTCATTCCCGGCGGAATCGGATTATGCGCAGACATCTCAGCCCTAGCGATCTCCTCACGGACATCGCCCAGGGTCATATCCACTTCCACACCGAGAACTTCGTTCAGGTTGGAATTGGCATCTGCATCTACAGCCAGTACAGGTCCTTTTTTTGTTTCACAAAGATACTGGATCAACAGCCCGCAGAGGGTTGTCTTTCCTACGCCGCCTTTACCGGCGACAGCAATAACATGTGCCATTAAGGACACCTCCTGTAAGTTACAGTCTCAAAGATCAAACTCTGGTGCAGAAACCTGCTCTGTCGATGATCTCGGAAACATCTTTGTATTTGTTCAGAGCGTACATATGGATACCGTTTACACCCAGAGCTCTGTACTCGTCGATCTGACGGATAGTGTACTCGATACCCTGCTCTCTGAATCTTGCTTTCTTGCCTTCTACATCTGCGTCAAACGGATCCTTAACGAACGGATTCGGGAAGATCCAGTTGTTGGAGATCAGCTCACAAAGCTTACGCGGCATTACGCAGGCGTTTCTGGAAAGAGCCATATTAATAGTAGCAGCCTGATCCAGGATCGGCATGATACCTACATCCACCGGCATGGTAACACCGGCTTTGCGAATAGCATCCAGCCAGTATTTGAACTGTTCCATATCCCAGCACAGCTGAGTCATGATATAGTCTGCACCGTTATCCTGTTTCTGTTTCAGAACAGCGATATCGGCTTCCAGAGAACGGCAGCTGATGTGTCCTTCCGGAGAACCGGCTACAGCGATCTCGAATTTATCGCCAAACTCTTTGCGGGCAAAAGCAACCAGGTCGGTAGCGTATGCAAAATCTCCGCCTGTACCTTCCCAGCCAAACGGAAGGTCACCGCGCAGTGCCAGCATATGGTCTACACCATTGTCCAGATAATTCTGCAGCTGGTCCTTAATACCTTCTTTGGTGTTTCCGATACAGGTGAAATGTGTTACCGGAATAGTACCTGCATCTTTGATCATCTTGCAGACATCCATGTTGCGTCCTACGTTGGTTCCGCCTGCACCGTATGTACAGGAAATGTAGGACGGATTGTATTCGCACAGATGCTCAATGGTTCCCGGCAGGTTTTCCATACCTTTGTCTGTCTTCGGCGGGAAAAGCTCGAATGACAAAAGCATTTTCTGTTTCATCTGTTCACTGAGTTTCATAGAGTTGTTCCTCCGCTTCTTTAATATTTGTTATGTTTCTTTGTATAAACTTAATCACACTGGATCTTGACAACACTGTTTGCAAGATCAACCATGAGAAGTTTTCCGGTAATTACTTTTTCGTCACCAAGAATATCACGGATGATCAGCTGATCATCCTTTACATCGATACGGCTGATGTTCCTGCAGATTACTGTATTGTCACTTTCTTTGTATGCCGTTGCAAGACACATACTTATACCTCCTTCACATGCTCCGCAGCCAGCGAAGACGCCAGACTGAGACGCAGATTTCCTTTTTGAAATTCGGACACGGCCGCTCTGAGCTGTTCTGCCACATCATGCATATCCAGTTTATCCAGATTTGCTGCCAGGCGCTCCAGCTCCAGAGCATGCTGCTGATTGTGCTGCAGCATATACTTTACCAGAGCCATGGCTTCCTTTTTCGGATCATGCTCACCGCATTCACCGGCACTCTGACAGCCTGTGCACTGATGTCCCGGCTGCCCGCATGCATCGTGACCGTGATGCACCATCTGTCCGTTTTCATCCTGAACCATGTGCATATCATTATCTCCTTTACAGTCTTGACACAATTTTATCAATATATCTGATTATAACAAACCTTTAGCCGCGAATCAATCAAATCTACCACAATATTTGTACAAAAATCAGTTCAGTTTTACCAAAAACCACAATCCTTGGCACAGTATACCTTATTTTATCGTGCAAGATTGCCCTGCCGCTCCATGCCGTGTATTCTTTAGAAAGCGAAATGAAGCGGGCCATTTCTTTTCGAACGGCCTGCTCCATGATCATACAGTTTTTTTATGTTTTTTTGAAAGATAGATCTTGCTTTCCGTTCCGGACATCAGACGTTTTATGTTTGCTCTGTGACGGTACAGAGCCATAAAAGTCAGCGCGGCCAGCACAATGTACAGTTCATTCAGATGTACCTGTGACATTCTGAATCCGCCCATCTGGCCAAAGACGATCGTCTGGACAAGAAACAGCACATAACACAGTGTAGATCCCAGAGACACATAGTGGGTCGTAAAGAAGATCAGAAAAAACTCCACCATGACCACAAGTCCAACCTGCCAGCTGAGGCAGAATACAAGACCGACAGTACAGGCGATGCCCTTTCCGCCTTTAAACTTCAGATAAAACGGAAAATTATGTCCCAGGATAGCTCCCGCCGCGGCATAGGCACATAACAAAGGCAGCATATCCGGATGGGATCCTCCAAACAGGAGTCTTGCTACCAGCGATGCAAGTATACATTTCAGCATATCACCTACAAGTGTCATGGCACCGGCTTTTCTTCCCATGGTGCGCATGGCATTGGTGGTTCCCGCATTGCCGCTGCCATGTTCGCGGATATCAATGCCGTGCAGTCTGCCAATGATATAGGCGGTCTGCACAAGACCAAAAGCATAGCCAATGACCAGACACAACAAACGTACCAGCATATGTTTATTCCTTATCCTTTCTCTCTCTTACGATAAACTTCAGTGATGTTCCTCTGAAACCAAAAGCCTCACGGATCTGATTTTCCAGGTATCTGGTATAGGAAAAATGCATCAGCTCTTTGTCATTGACAAAAATAACAAAAGTCGGCGGTTTTACAGCCACCTGCGTCATATAGAATATCTTCAGACGTCGGCCTCTGTCTGACGGGGGCTGCTGCATGGCCACGGCCTCTGTAAGAATTTCATTGAGTACACCCGTCTGGATACGCATGCTCTGATTTTCCAGCACCATGTCAATGGTCTCAAAAAGTTTCGGAAGGCGCTGGCCTGTCTGGGCCGATACAAAAAGGATCTCCGCATAAGGCATAAAAGAAAGCGTATTACGGACTTTTGCCGTAAACTCGTTGAGCGTTTTATTGTTCTTTTCAATGGCATCCCATTTATTGACCGCCACAATGATGCCCTTTCCTCTCTCGTGGGCAATACCAGCGATCTTGGCATCCTGCTCTGTCACACCTTCCACGGCATCGATGACCAGAACAACGATATCAGCCTTTTCCACAGCACTTACCGTACGCACAATGCTGTATCGTTCCAGTTCTTCTTTGATCTTGTTTTTTCTGCGAAGCCCGGCAGTATCGATCAGGATATATTCTCTGCCATTTACCTTGACTTTGGAATCAATGGCATCTCTGGTGGTACCGGCAATATCCGAAACGATAGCCCGGCTGTTTCCGGTCAGCTTGTTGACGATGGAAGATTTGCCCACATTAGGTTTACCAACGATAGCAATTCTCGGAATATCATCATCTTCGTTCTGTTCCTGCTGAGGCGGAAAATGCTTGACCACCTCGTCCAGAAGATCACCGATACCCAGTCTTCCGGAAGAAGAGATCGGCACCGGATCGCCCATGCCCAGATTGTAAAATTCATAGGTATCCATCAGGAATTTTTCAAAATTATCCACTTTGTTTACTGCCAGGATCACCGGCTTGGCACTGCGGCGCAGCATGTCCGCTACCTTTGCATCCGAATCCTGCAGTCCCTGACGTACATCCACCATAAAAATGATCACGTCCGCCGTATCAATGGCTATCTGCGCCTGTTCTCTCATCTGAGAAATGATCACGTCCCGGCTTTCCGGTTCGATACCGCCCGTATCCACCATGGTAAACGAATAATTCAGCCAGGTCACATCTGCATAAATACGGTCACGGGTCACACCTGGCGTATCTTTTACAATAGAAATGTTCTCACCGGCCAAAGCATTAAACAATGTAGACTTACCTACATTAGGACGTCCTACAATTGCTACTATCGGTTTGCTCATACAGTTGTCTCCTTTTATGTTTCTCTACTTTATTTCTATGCAGGATGGTTTTTACCAGATCTCCTCCGCCGGCATCTGCTACAGCAATGGGAGTTCCCAGAGCCTGTTCCAGCTGCTCTACTGTCATATCATCAAGAAATACATTTTCTCCAGCTCTCAGCATATTGCAGGGAAGGATCAGCCTTTCTCCGAGCGCTTTGCCCTGCAGCTGTTTTTTCAGATCCTGTCCGGTGATCAGGCCGGACACCGTGATTTTTTCTCCGAAGAAATCATTTCTGATGGCCATCACTTCGATCTTAACCCCATCGTACACTGTCATGATTTTTTCTGCAAGTTTTTTTATCCAGGGGGCTGCCAGATATCCGGTAGCGATGGTCACTGTTCCGGCCTCTGCTGTTTTATCCGACTCTTTCAGCGCCTCCTGTACTTCTTCCTCTAAAAGGCTCAGCATGCCCACACCGTTTTCCAGCTGTGGATATCCATCGTAACGGTCGCCTTGCGGCAGTTCTCTTCCCGCCAGAAGATACCACTCATCACTGCAGTGTACTCTGTGCGTCCCTGTTTTTTCCATATAATACTGCTGCCATCTCTCCACCTGATCGATCACAGTCTTTGCATCTTCCGTCGTAAAAGGTTCCAGCGGATACAGGCCTTCTCTGTATTTTGTCAAACCTACAGGCACAATGGACACACTCTGTAACGAAGGCATATAAACCTCAAAATCCTTTAATGTTCTCTCCAGTTCCTGTCCGTCATTGATACCTTTACAGAGAACGATCTGACCATTCAATTCGATGCCGGCATCAGCCAGTCGGCGTATCTTGTCAAAAACGTCTCCGGCAAACCGGTTATGCAGCATTTTGCAGCGAAGCTCAGGGTTCGTGGTATGGAAAGAAATATTTATGGGTGCCAGATGATAATAGATGATCCGGTCAATATCATGATCGCTCATATTGGTCAATGTCACATAATTGCCCTGTAAAAAAGACAACCGGGAATCGTCATCCTTAAAATACAGAGTTTCCCGCATACCTGGAGGCATCTGGTCGATAAAGCAGAACATGCACTTGTTCCGGCAGGACCGGTACTCGTCCATGAGACTGTTGACAAAGGTAATTCCCAGGTCCTCTTCCAGATCCTTTTCGATCTCCAGCTCCCATTCCTCACCGTCCGCTTTTTTCACCAGCATGGTCAGGTACTCATCGTTTGTCAGATAATGATAATCAAATACGTCTTCTATGGTTTTACCATTGATGGAAACAAGCTCATCTCCCGGCTCAATCTCCAGCTCATCGGCAATACTGCCTTCGGCTACCGCACCTATCACATGCTTTTGCATACTCTTCCCTCCTGTCAAAGCGTTCTTTTTATGATAGCAAGACTGGGCCGAAAATGCAACGGGCATTTGCAGGATTCTTTTTTGTACATTTTTTCGCTATTATTTTTGTTTTTTCTCAAGTAATTTGTTGACGCATATTTTTTTGAATGCTATAACTATCTTGAATTCTTATGAACATAAACAGATTAATGGAGGTTTGTAATGGCGAATTTAGATTTACTCGAGTGTTCCATTCCCGTTGCCCCGATCAAGATCATCGCTCTGAAAGGCTGTACTGAGCTTGGCAATACCGTTAATGATTATCTAGTATCTTTCCGTAAAGAAATGGCGGAAAAAAGAACTGACCACAACAACGTGACCTGGTCCGGCTACGTAGAGGATACTTTCCTTGTAGATGCAGAGTGCCCCCGTTTTGGTACTGGTGAAGCCAAAGGAAAGATCAATGCTTCGATACGCGGTGCCGACCTGTTTATCATGGTAGATATCAGCAACTATACACCCACCTATAAGATCGGTCCTTATGTCAATCATATGTCACCGGATGATCATTTTCAGGATCTGAAGCGTATCATCCAGGCAGCTACCGGTAAGGCCCATCGTATCAATGTGATCATGCCTTTCCTGTACGAGGGTCGTCAGCATAAGCGTTCTTCCCGTGAGTCTCTGGACTGTGCCGCTGCACTGCAGGAGCTGATCAGCATGGGTGTTGAAAATATCATTACTTTTGACGCGCATGATCCGCGTGTAATGAATGCGATCCCGCTGAATGGTTTTGATAACTTTATGCCGACATATCAGTTCTTAAAGGCTCTGCTTCGCTCCGTTCCGGATCTGAAGCTGGACAATGAACATCTGATGTGCATCTCCCCGGACGAGGGTGCCATGAACCGTGCCGTATATTTTTCCAATATTCTTGGTGTGGATATGGGTATGTTCTACAAACGACGTGATTACTCTACCATTATCAATGGCAAGAATCCTATCGTAGCTCATGAATTCCTGGGTGATTCTGTGGAAGGTAAGGATTGTATCGTGATCGATGATATGATCTCTTCCGGTGAAAGTATGCTGGATGTGGCCAAGCAGCTTAAGGAGAGAAAGGCTAACCGTATTTTTGTTTGTACTACTTTTGGTCTGTTTACGGATGGTCTGGCCAAGTTTGATGAATATTATGAGAAAGGATATATTACCAAGGTTATCACTACTGACCTGAATTACCGTCCGGAGGAGCTGCTTTCCAGACCTTATTATGAGCCGGCGAAGATGGGGAAATATGTGGCAAGCATTATGGATATTCTGAATCATGATGTTTCGGTTGAGAAGGTGCGGTCTACTACGGATAAGATTAATCAGTTGTTGGCTAAGCATCGGTGATAATAATTTAGGTTGTGTAAGGGGGCCGCTGGGATATGCGGTCTCTTTGTATGTATGCAAGCTTCTCGCTCCTGCTGCGCTCGCTCCGAGCCTGTAGTCTCGGAGTCGTGCTCGCTAAAGTCGCGTGAAGTTTGCATACATACAAAGAGACCGCATATCCCAGCGGCCCCCTGATCTACGTTTATTTCAGCATCAGAAATGCGTTGAGATTCCCTCGCTTGCCATGGGAGGCGCGGTGGGAATGGAGGTACTCCGGATTGCAGCAGGTACACAGATTGGGCATGGACAGATGCTCCGGTAAAATGCCTGCCTGTAAAAGAGTATACCGGCATGCCTCCCATAGGTTCAGCTGGTATTTACCGTTTTGTTTGGCATAATACAGGCTGCTCCACTCTTCTTTTTGATATGCTTTCTGAAATTCCAGGATTACGTCTTCGCTGACTTCGTAGCAGTCCTGGCAGATGGAGGGACCGATGGCGGCCAGGACGTCGGCCGGGTCGGTATGGTATTCTCTGTGCATGGTTTCCAGGGTTACGGCTCCGATCTGTCCTACGGTGCCTCTCCAGCCGGAGTGGGACAGGCCGATGGCGTGGTGTACGGGGTCGTAAAAGTACAGGGGCACGCAATCAGCGAAAGATGTACAGAGTGCCACACCGCGTTCGTCTGTCACGAGGCCATCCACGTCTGTCCAGGTTTTTGGACGGGTTACGCCTTCTCCGCAATGGGAGCTGTCCGCTATGCGTACATTATTTGTATGGGTCTGGTCGCTGCAGACGATCTGTTCCGGACGGATACCCAGAGCTTCTGCCATGCGGCGGTAATTTTCTTTTACGTTTTCCGGATTGTCTCCCCGGGAAAAGCTTAAGTTCATCTCGCCGAGAAATCCTGCACTTACGCCGCCTTTGCGGGTAGAAAAGCCATGAACGATCTCGCCATAAGCATCAAAAGCCGGATAAGTCAGCCATTCCACACCTGTATCATTTTTGTGTATATTCATTTTGGGTTCTGTGTCATTTTTCCAGTTCATCATTTCCGCCTTTTTCGCCATCGTTTGTATCTGTTCAGTACCTTCTCAGATATGATTCGCAAACCCATGAAAATCGGCTGCGCCGAAGGGATTTGCTCACAACCGAATCATGTTCTTACGGCCTCATCAGCAAGTGATACGGCCTGTCCTGAACAGTTACCGTTGTTCTTTCATTTTCGGCTACCATCCCGTTGCATATTCAAAAGCATTTTTGATATGGCGGACACGCTCACCGCAGATAGCTACTACATCAAACCGGCATGGTGTCGTCTCTGAAAGCCGCTTTTTCAGTAGATATTCCTGCGCCACGCGACTGATGATCCGCTGTTTGCGGTAATCCACTGCTTCCTCCGGGAAGCCGCTGTCCGCGTTTTTTCTGTATTTTACTTCTACAAAGACCAGATACCGTCCGTCCCGGACGATCAGGTCGATTTCCCCACGTCTGCCGCGAAAGTTCCTTTCCAGGATCTCGCAGCCCTCTCTCTTCAGGAATTCTGCTGCCTGCTCTTCCCAGGCTGTTCCCAAAGATCTCTTATTCATGTTTTTCCTCTTTTTATATAAAATTACCGATAAAGCTTCTGCGATGGATCTCTGTGGGGCCTTTCTCTTTCAGTGCCGCAATGTGAGCCGCAGAGCCATATCCCTTATTTGATGCAAAATCATATCCCGGATATACACTGTCGTATTCTACCATCATACGGTCTCTGGTCACCTTAGCCACAATACTGGCGGCTGCGATGGACACACTTTTGGCATCTCCTTTTATGATCGGTACCTGTTTCATGGAAAGCCCGGGGATCGTCACAGCATCATTCAGGAGTACATCCGGCTGGGGAGTAAGCTTACTTACAGCCTGGCGCATAGCTTCGTAAGTAGCCTGGAGAATATTGATCTCATCAATCCTCTCCGGTCCCACGATACCGATGCCAATGGAAACTGCCTTTTCGCAGATCACATCGTAAAGTTCATCTCTTTTTTTCGCCGACAGCTGCTTGGAATCGTTCAGATACAGGATTTCCTCATCCTCAGGCAGGATCACTGCGCAGGCTACCACCGGACCGGCCAGTGGACCACGCCCCACCTCATCGATACCGCAGATCACACCACAGTCTCTGTACTGCTTTTCATAAACTTTCATAGCCTCAGTGCGGTTTCTCTCAGTCTCCAGTTTATCCAGATCCTTCTGTGCCTTTGCCAGAAGCTTCTGTACACCGTTTCGCGGATCATCCGCATACTGACGCATAAGCCCGGCAAGCTGCGACAACTGTGCCGTACTGAACTCCTCTTTTATCTCACTGATGCTTTTCATTCATTTTCCTCCGCCGGCTTTTCCAGAGAAATACGGCCGATACGGCCATTGCGGAAATCGTCCATAAACATTGCCGCAGTTTTAGCATAATCGTATTCCCCGCCTTTTGCCAGACATTTTCTTCTCTCGGCGATGCGTTCCAGCACTTCCAAAGGCTTTTGGGCTTCCTCTTCAACTTCATACTGCCGATTGATCGCACCCGGATAGTTTTCCCGCAGAAAATCAATAGCCAGAAGGGACAGTTCCTCTATATTCAGAATATTCTCATTGATGGAACCGATCATGGCCAGACGGATACCCACCTGCTGATCCTCGAATTTTGGCCACAGAATACCCGGTGTATCCAGAAGTTCCAGGCCCTTGCCCATGCGGATCCACTGTTTTCCCTTGGTCACGCCGGGTTTATTGCCTGTTTTGGCACAGTTTTTACCGGCATAGGCATTGATAAAGGTGGATTTGCCCACATTGGGAATACCGGCCACCATAGCCCGGATCGGACGATTCTTGATACCGCGTTTGCGGTCTCTCTCAATCTTTTCCCGGCAGGCTTCCTGTACTTTCTGGCTGATGGCCTTGATCCCAGTTCCATTTTTTGAATTCACCTGAAGAACGGTATAGCCCTGTTTCTGGAAATACGCCACCCATGCTTCGTTAGCTGCACTGTCAGCCAGATCCGCTTTATTTAACAGGATCAGACGGGCCTTGTTTTTGCCCAGCTCATCAATATCCGGATTGCGGCTGGACAAAGGCACACGGGCGTCCACCAGCTCAATGATCAGATCGATAAGCTTGATATCCTCCTGCATCATTCTTCTGGCCTTCGTCATATGTCCCGGATACCACTGTATTGTCATTGCCATATCGTATTCTCTCCTTTACGCTCTAATGCAGGAATCCCAACCTCGTATAGGGGGATATCCTAAACCAGACTTTGCCCACAATATTGCTCTTTTTTACATTGCCAATATCCGAATACCGGCTGTCCGCACTGTTATTGCGGTTGTCACCCAGCACAAAATATTCATCATCTTTCAGTGTAATTTCCTGTTCTGCCAGACCGGCATAAGAAATCGAAGGAAGATCCTTTTTTTCCATGTAAGTAATACCGTTGATCATGATCTGGCCGTCACTGATCTGTATTTTTTCCCCGGGAAGCCCGATTACTCTCTTAACATGAAGGCTGGCATTGGCAGAATCGTTGCTTTTAAACACCAGCATATCGTCCCGATCCGGCAAAGAAAAACGATATGCCAGCGTATTCACCAGCAGCGTATCCCCTATTTCCACCGTTGGCTCCATGGACCCTTCCGTCATCTCCACATTTTTACAGAAAAAAATCGAAAACACAGCGCCTAAAACAATGGCTGCAGCGATCTGAAACAGCCACATCAGTACAGATTTCATCCGTATCCTGCTGCGCAGATGTTCATTTACATAACGCACTTTTACACTCATGGTTCTACTCCCCTATATGGAAACAGGGACAGGTGCTTTTGTACCTGTCCCTGCGTAAATCCTTATTTGGACTGCTTACCAAAAACAGTCAGCTTATTTTACCAGCTCTTTAACTCTGGCAGCTTTACCAACACGATCTCTTAAGTAGAACAGTTTAGCACGTCTTACTTTACCATGTCTGATAACCTCTACCTTAACTACATTCGGGGAATGCAGCGGCCATGTCTTCTCTACGCCGATACCGTTGGAAGATTTTCTTACTGTAAAGGTCTCGCGGTTTCCGCCACCCTGTCTTTTCAGGACGATACCTTCAAAAACCTGGATACGCTCACGGTTACCCTCTTTGATCTTACCGTGTACACGTACAGTATCACCTACGCAGAACTCCGGCACTTCGCTCTTAAGCTGAGCAGCTTCGATGTTTTTAATAATGTCGTTCATATCTATTCTCCTTTTTATCTGGATGTTCTTAATACGCCTTTCGTACCAGAGGACCATCTTTTTCTACAACGTGTTATATTATACTATAGCTCATCCTCAGATGCAAGGATTTTTTCCGCAAGAATACGCTCTTTTTTCGATAACTGTGCTGTTTCCAGAAGATCCGGACGCCATTTTGCCGTGCGGATCACGGATTGTTCCCGACGCCAGGCATCCACATTAGCATGGTGACCGGAAAGCAGCACTTCAGGCACCTCTTTGTCCCGCCATACTGCAGGACGGGAATACTGGGGATATTCCAGAAGAGAATCTGCAAAAGATTCACCTACCGCAGACATATCGTTGCCAAGTACGCCGGGAACCAGCCGGGAAATGGCATCCATCATGACCAATGACGGCAGCTCACCGCCAGTCAGCACATAATCACCGATAGATACCGGATCAGTAACGATCTCTTCCAGCACTCTTTCATCTATGCCCTCATAATGTCCGCAGAGAAAGATCAGATCCTCCTCTGCCGCAAATTCTTCCGCCATTTTCTGATTGAATACCCGTCCCTGGGGAGTCAGATAGATCACACGGACATCCCGGCCTATCTTTTCTTTTACCGCCTCATAGCAGCGATACACCGGCTCTGCCTGCATGACCATGCCCGCACCCCCGCCGTATGGGTAATCATCCACCCGCATATGCTTATTTACAGCATAATCCCGGATATTAACGGCATCCAGCTGCAACAGCCCTTTTTCCATGGCTCTTCCGGTAATGCTGGAATGAAATCCCTGTTCGATCATTTCCGGAAACAATGTCAATACATGAAACTTCACAGCCCCGCTCCTTTATTCCACCAGACCATCCAGAAGATGAATGGTCATACGATTTTCTTCCACAGATACAGTCTTCACACAGTCTGCGATCGCCGGCAGCAACACCTCTCCATGAGAAAGGCTGGCAATTACATATACATCGTTAGCTGCTGACTGCATGACATCACGGATCTTCCCAAAATGTTCGCCGTCCTCCAGATAGACATCCATGCCCAGAAGGTCTGCCACATAATACTCATCCTCCTGAAGCGGCACAGCCTGCTCTCTGGGCACATACAACCCGCAGTTTCTGTACATCTGAATAGATTCTATAGTATCGTACCCTCTGAATTTGATAATGACCATCTGCTTAAAGAAGCGTACTTTTTCAACTTCAAGAGACATATATCCCTTCTGTGTGTCCAAAAGCACTTCTTTTAATTTGAGAAAACGTCTGGGATCATCCGTTGTCGGATAAACCTTTACTTCACCATGTACTCCGTGGGTAGATGAGATCACACCCACCTGAAAAAACTGTTCCATACTCTTTTCCTTATGCTTTATGATAAAAAAACTGCTGTGCCTGACAGTTTCCTGCCAGACACAGCAGCTATTTTTTTACTGCAGGATTTCTACAACCACTTTCTTGTCTGATTTGGAGGATGCAGCTTTAACAACCGCACGGATCGCTTTTGCGATACGTCCCTGTCTTCCGATCACTTTACCCATGTCGGAAGGATCCACCTTCAGTTCAACAACAATGGCATCATCGGTTTCGGTTTCTGTGGTAACAACTTCTTCCGGTTTTTCTACGAGAGCTTTTGCAATTACTTCAACTAACTCTTTCATTACAACCTCCCGATAGATTACTTCTCGATGCCTGCCATTTTTAAGATCTTGGCAACAACTTCTGTCGGCTGAGCGCCGTTAGCAAGCCATTTTTTTGCAGCTTCCTCATCTACTTTGTATACGCTCGGATCCTGGTTCGGATCATAGGTACCGATCTCTTCGATGAAACGTCCGTCTCTCGGGGATCTGGAATCAGCTACAATGATTCTATAAACAGGAGCTTTCTTCTTTCCCATTCTTCTTAATCTGATTTTAACTGCCATGATGCATTTACCTCCTTATAGTATTCGAAAATTCATATATTTAGAAAGGATATTGTCCTTATCTACGATTTAAAACGGCAGGCGGAATCCTCCGCGTTTGCCCTTCTTGCCCATCATACCGGGCATCTGTTTCATCATCTTGCGAGTCTGTTCAAACTGCTTGATGAAACGGTTGACTTCACTGATATCCACACCGGCGCCTTTGGCAATACGCTGTTTGCGGGATACATTCAGGATTTCGGGATTGGAACGCTCCTTTGGTGTCATCGAAAGAACGATGGCTTCCTTACGGGCCAGATCCTTTTCATCGATCATGCTCTCAATATCCTTCATCTTACCGCCTGCGCCCATGCCGGGAAGCATGCTCAAGACACTGGATATACCGCCCATGTTTTTCATCTGGTTCATGCTTTCGAGATAATCATCGAAACCAAACTGGGCTTTTTTGAACTTCTGTTCCATTTCCCGGGCTTTTTCTTCATCGATGCTGGCCTGTGCCTTTTCGATCAGGCTCATCACATCGCCCATACCCAGAATACGGGAAGCCATTCTGTCGGGATAAAACTGTTCCAGATCGGACAGCTTCTCTCCCATACCTACATACAGGATAGGTTTACCGCTGATTGCTTTGATGGAAAGTGCCGCACCACCTCTGGCATCACCATCCAGCTTAGTCAGAATCACTCCGTCTATACCTACATCCTGATTAAAGGTCTCTGATACATTAACGGCATTCTGTCCGGTGGTGGCATCCACCACAAGGATCGTCTGATCAATCTCTACAGCAGCCTTGATATCCTTAAGCTCCTGCATCATGTCTTCATCGACCTGCTGGCGTCCCGCCGTATCAATGATCACTACGTTTTTCTTTGTCTGTCTGGCGTGCTCTATGGACGCTTTTGCAATATCCACAGGACTCTTCTGATCACCCATGGAAAATACTTCAACACCCTGTTTTTCACCGTTGATCTTTAACTGCTCAATAGCGGCCGGCCGATAGACATCTCCTGCCACCAGAAGCGGCTGGCGTCCCTTAGCCTTTAACTTACCGGCGATCTTGGCTGAAGTGGTCGTCTTACCGGAACCCTGCAGACCCACCATCAGGATCGTGGTGATCTCATTTCCCGGACGAAGGACGATTTCTGTCGTCTCAGAACCCATCAGTCTGATCAGTTCTTCGTTAACGATCTTGATCACCATCTGTCCCGGATTCAGTCCGGTCATGACATCCTGTCCAATAGCCCTCTCCTGCACTGCCTTGGTAAACTGCTTTACGACCTTAAAGCTGACATCAGCTTCCAGAAGCGCCATCTTGACTTCACGAAGGGCTGTTTTTACATCAGCCTCCGTAAGACGGCCTTTGCTTCTCAGGTTTTTGAATACATTCTGCAGTTTCTCAGTCAAGCTGTCAAATGCCATATAACATCTCCCAGGGAACTTACAGTTCCTCCATTATGCTGTCGGAAATCTCCGCCACAGTTTTTTTTACTTCTTCCAGATTATCCGCCGTACATCCGGAAACCGTCTCCCGGATACGGCCAACCTTTGCTTTCAGATCCAGAAAGCGTTTTACCAGCATCAGTCGCTCTTCATATCCGGCCAGCAGCTTATCCACTCGCTTTACCTGATCATGCACACCCTGACGGCTGATGCCAAGCTCCGCGGCCACCTCACTGATCGAATAATCGTTGAGGACTACGTCCTCATAGATTTCTCTCTGATGTTCTGTCAGCAGCTCTCCGTAAAAATCATACAGCAAAGCTTTCTCAACAAATGCTTCCATTTCCAACACCTTGGTTATCTTACACTACGGGTTACAGTATGTCAAGCACTTTTTCTTGACATAAATATTTTTTTACCGATTAACGGCTTTTCATTAAACAGTAACCATTTTACTTGATCCATTGTATTTCCCTTTAAAGATTGGGACGGATCAGCTTCGGTCTGAATCCCTGATTCTCCAGTTCTTTTAAGATCATCTCTTTATGCTCTGTTCCAAAAGCCTCCATGGTGATCTTGAGCTCAACAGCAGCATTTCTGTTAGTACTGAAGAACTGGTTATGATCCAGGCGGATAACGTTTCCGCGAAGATTTGCGATCAGACTGGAAACGCGCACCAGCTCACCCGGTTTATCCGGCATCAATACAGATACGGTAAAGATCCTGTCTCTGGCGATCAGACCATTCTGTACCACAGATGACATGGTGATCACGTCCATATTGCCGCCGCTCAGGATGGATACCACTTTTTTGCCTTTGACATCCAGATGTTTCAGCGCTGCCACCGTAAGAAGACCGGAGTTTTCTACGATCATCTTGTGATTTTCCACCATATCCAGGAAAGCCACGATCAGTTCATCATCTTCCACCGTAATAATGTCATCCAGATTTTGCTGGATGTACGGGAAAATCTTTTCTCCCGGTGTTTTTACCGCAGTGCCGTCGGCAATGGTATTGGCATCATCCAGCGTACAAACTTTTCCCGCCTCCAGAGACACCTGCATACAATTGGCATTTAAGGGTTCCACACCAATGACTTTGATATTGGGTTTGAGCATCTTGGCCAGAGTAGATACACCGGTAGCCAGTCCGCCGCCGCCGATGGGTACCAGAATATAATCTACCAGAGGCAGTTCCTGGATGATCTCCATGGCAATCGTTCCCTGTCCCGTAGCGACAGCCAGATCATCGAAGGGATGAATAAACGTATAGCCATGCTCATCTGCCAGTTCATAGGCATGGGCACAGGCCTCATCATAATTATCACCGTACAGAACGGTCTCCACACCATAGCTCTTGGTACGCTCCACTTTGATCAGCGGTGTGGTGGTAGGCATAACGATAGTAGCCTTCACGCCGTAAGCCTTTGCCGCATAGGCCACACCCTGGGCATGGTTGCCGGCAGAAGCAGTGATCAGTCCCTTTGCCTTTTCTTCTTCGGATAACGTGGAGATCTTATAATATGCTCCTCTGAGCTTATATGCGCCCGTGTACTGCATATTTTCCGGTTTGAGATAAATCTTGTTGCCGTAACGGTCACTGAATACCTTACTGTAAAGCAGCTTCGTCTCCCGGGTCACCTGATGTACGATCTCGGTGGCCTCCTCAAATTTTTCCAATGTCAACATTTCTTCCATCCTGTTTTCCTCCTCTAGTTCTCTGTACGGAATAATGCCTCAACATACTGATCCGGATCGAATTTTTCCAGATCATCTATGGTCTCACCAACGCCGATATATTTTACCGGGATATCCAATTCAGACTGGATTGCCACAGCAATACCGCCTTTGGCCGTACCGTCAAGTTTTGTCAAAACGATACCTGTAAGTTTTGTCACTTCACTGAACTGGCGTGCCTGCATCAGAGCGTTCTGTCCTGTGGAACCGTCTAATACTAACAAGGTCTCCAGATAAGCATCCGGATATTCCCTCTCGATCACCCGGGAGATCTTGCCCAGCTCCTGCATCAGATTTTTCTTATTATGAAGACGTCCTGCCGTATCACACAAAAGAATATCCACATTTCTGGCTTTTGCCGCCTGCACAGCATCATAAACGATGGCTGCGGGATCTGCGCCCTCCTGGCCGCCGATCATCTCCACACCGGCTCTCTCTGCCCAGACAGACAGCTGAGTACCGGCAGCCGCGCGGAAAGTATCCGCTGCCGCGATCAGCACTTTCCTGCCTTCGTTTTTCATTTTTCCTGCCAGTTTGCCCACAGTCGTGGTCTTACCGACACCATTAACGCCTACCACCAGCACTACGGATTTTCTTTTTTCAAATTCGTAATCATCCTCGCCGGTCTTCATCTGCTCGCGGATCGTACTGATCAGCAGATCACGGCAGGCCATAGGCTCATGGATCTTCTGTTCTTTCACCTGTTCTCTCAGACGATCGAGGATCTTCTCTGTGGTGGCAACGCCCAGATCACCCATGATCAGAGTTTCTTCCAGTTCCTCATAAAAATCTTCATCGATTTTTGAAAAACCGCTGAAAATAGCATCCATGCCGGATACCACCGTATCTCTTGTCTTGGCCAGTCCGGCTACCAGACGTTTAAAAAAACCTTTTTTCTCTTCAGCCATATATTCTCTCTCCTATTTATCCAGATCATTTTCGATAAGATCTACAGATACCAGTGTAGACACACCCTTTTCCTGCATGGTGATACCATACAGGCGGTCTGCCGCGTTCATCGTACCACGTCTGTGGGTGATGACAATAAACTGTGTATTTTTTGTCAGCTTATGCAGATATTCCGCAAAACGACTGACATTTGAGTCATCCAGCGCCGCCTCGATCTCGTCCAGAAGGCAGAACGGTGACGGCTTCAGATTCTGAATGGCAAACAGAAGGGCAATCGCGGTCAATGCCTTTTCTCCACCTGAAAGCTGCATCATATTCTGAAGCTTCTTGCCCGGGGGCTGCGAAATGATCTGCACACCGGCTTCCAGAATATCCTCTCCTTCCACCAGCTCCAGCGTACCCTTACCGCCGCCAAAAAGGTCCTTGAAAGCCTTATCAAATTCTCTGCGGATATCGGCGAATTTCTCCGCGAACTGGCGGCGCATACCTTCATCCAGCTCCTGAATGATCTTTTTCAGTGTTTCCTGTGCTTTTACCAGATCTTCGTGCTGTGCGGAGAGGAAGGTATGACGTTCTTCCACCTCTTTGTATTCCTCAATGGCATTGACATTGACCGGACCCAGCTTTCGGATCTCGTCTTTTACCTCATTCAGCTGTTTTTTCAGTGCACCTCTCTCCGGTACCTCCTCCATCCGGTAGGATGCAGCCTGCATCGGTGTGATTTCATATTCATCCCAAATATAATTGATCTGCGCTTCCTGATTCTCCTCCAGCTTATCCAGCTGGCTTCTCAGACGGTAACACTCCTTATCCAGACGATTCAGATGCTCAGACAATTCATCACGGCGGGCAAAGAACTGGCGATGTGTGCTCTGCAGCTCTTCTTTTCTTGCCTGATCGGCGCTGAGGACCTTCTGCAGTTCTTCTTCCTGTATCTTTCCTGCCGCCATGGTCTCCTCGACTGATGCGATCTGCACCTTCTTTTCTTCTTCTTCGCGGTCACGCTCCAGCTGTCTGGCATTGATATCGCCCTTTTCTTCTTCCAGAGAACTGATCTCTCTGCGGATACGGTCCAGATTTTCCTGTTGGAAAGAAAGCTTCTGCGACAATTCGGATCGTTTCAGATGCAGTTCTTCCAGGCGTCTGGACAGCTCGCTTTCCTGCTCTCTCTGCTGTTCCAGCAGCGTCTCCTGGGAAAGGGCCGTCTGCATGGAATCCTTTTCTGAAGATTTCAGCGTTTTCATTTCCTGCTGCAGGGCAGTTCTGAATTCATCGATCTCACGGATCTGGGATTCGATCTCTGCGCTCTCACCCTTCAACTGGCTAAAACCTGACTGTATCTCTCTGGTTCGTTCTTCTGCCTGACGGATATTCATCTGAGCTGTATTCAGATCCAGTTGTTTCTCACGGATCTGTTCTTCCAGATCTGTTTTTTCATCCCGCAGTGCATTGCGAAGGTTTCTCTTGGATTCCAGGCCCGTTTTTCTTTCTTCCAGATCTGTTCCCAGTTTTTTTACCTGTTTTTCCAGTTCTTCGATCTCACGACGGCGTCCCAGAAGGTTGCTGGTATTTTTGAAGGCACCACCTGTCATAGAACCGCCGGGATTAAGAAGTTCACCCTCCAGCGTAACAATACGGAGTGTATGGTGACTCTTTTTCTGTAAAGCAATACCATGGTCAATGGTCTCCACTACCAGAGTACGTCCCAGAAGAGATCTCATCAGATCTTCATATGCCGGTTCCGTATGTACCAGCCGGTCTGCCGACTGAATAACGCCCGGTTCCTTCAGATACTGTGCCTTATCCAATCCCCCGCGGCCGGACACGGCAGACAGCGGCAAAAAGGTCGCCCGACCGTATCGGTTCTGTTTCAGAAAGCCGATCATCTGCTTTGCCGTAGCTTCATCTTTAGTTACAATATTCTGAATAGCGCCGCCCAGAGCGGTCTCAATGGCAGTCTCATATTTCTTTTCCGTCTTGATCAGATCAGCCACTACGCCGATCAGGCCGGGAACACGGCTTTTCTGCTCCATAACGCGGCGGATGGAATTACCATAGCCGTCATATCTCTCCGCCAGATTGCGCAGAGTCTCCAGGCGGGATTCTTCCCTGTGAAAAGCCAGCTGACGACTGTCCACATCCTTCTGGCCGGACTCGATCTCTTTCTGCAAAGACTGGATCTGTTCCTGATTTGCATCCCGCTTCGTCTGCGCACTTTCGATCTCTTTTTGCAGCTTGCGGTACTCCTCGCGGCAATCGATCAGCACATCCTGCTGGCGCTCCTCGTCCTTTTTCAGCACAAGTGCTCTCTGGCTCAGCATAGATTTACGTATGCCGATCTGTTCCAGCATGGCATCATACCTCTGCAGCTTACCTTTGGCAGAAGCCTTCTGGTTCAGCAGATCAATCTGACTTGTCTTGGCCTGATTCATCGCAGCTGTACTCTGCTCCATAGCTGTATGAAGCTGATCCAACTGGCTTTGAACTGTCGCACAGTCTGCATCGCTGTTTTTTCGCAGAACATCCGCCTCTCCCAGTATCTTTTCCAGCTCTATGATCTGAGATTTTTTCTCTTGAAGTTCTGTATCGATTGTTTCCAGACGGGCATCATGCAGCTTACGATTTTCTGTAGCCGTGCGGATCTGCTCATTCAGCACGTGGATCTGACCTTCCAGCTGCTTCTGCACCAGAGCATGCTGAGATGCTGCCTCTCTACTGGTTTCAATCTTTTTTTCCAGCTCGGTCAGTTCCTGCTCCAGCGTATCATATTCTTCCTTTGTCTTATCAAACTGCACTCTTGTTTCTGCCAGTTCCTCTCCGGACGCGCCATAGGCCTGCTGCAAACGGTCGTATTCCTTCTCCATCCGGGCACGGTCCAGAAGAAACATATTCAGATCCAGGGTCTTCAGCTCGTCCCTCTTTTTCAGATAGATACGGGCGGATTCCGACTGGCGTTTTAAGGGGCCCAGACGCCTGGTAAGTTCTGACAGTATATCGCTGACACGGGCCAGATTCTGTTCCTCTTCTTCCAGCTTTTTCAGAGTGGTGTTTTTTCTGCGTTTAAATTTTACGATACCGGCAGCCTCATCAAAAAGCTCCCGTCGGTCATCGGGCTTATTACTCAGGATCTTGTCGATCTGACCCTGACCGATAATGGAGTATCCTTCCTTACCAATACCCGTATCATAAAACAACTCCTGAATATCTCTCAGTCTGCAGGCAGCGCCGTTCATCAGATATTCACTTTCCCCTGAACGGTAGAGACGGCGGGTAACGGTGACTTCCTCATAGGAAGTATCCAGTTTATGGTCTGCATTATCCAACGTAATCGCCACAGACGCATACCCCAGAGGTTTTCTCAGCTGTGTACCGGAAAAAATAACATCCTGCATATTGCCGCCGCGAAGCTGTTTGGCACTCTGTTCACCCAGTACCCAGCGCACCGCGTCGGCAACATTACTTTTTCCACTGCCATTTGGTCCTACAATACCAGTGATACCGTTATGGAACTCAAATTTAATCTTATTGGCAAAGGATTTAAATCCCTGTACCTCGATGCTCTTTAAATACATAGTTTATACTCTCTGTTCTTCGCCTTCCTGTTCTTTCATACTGCACAAAGCCATGTACGCGGCTTTCTGTTCCGCAGCCTTTTTGGTTCGTCCCATACCCTGGCCGTACCGTTTGTTACCAATGTACAGATCTACATAGAAGGATTTGGCATGATCCGGTCCTTCTTCCCGGACCAGTTCATAACGAATAGCCCCCTCCATATGGCCCTGTACTCTTTCCTGCAATATGGTCTTACTATCATAAAAGAGACGTTTGCTGTCCATATCATTCAGCACATGGTCCAGAATAAACTCTTTTGCATTAGTAATCCCACCATCCAGAAAAATAGCACCGATGGTTGCCTCCAGAGCATCAGAAATAATAGAATCTCTCTGGCGTCCTCCGGTATGTTCTTCACCTTTGCCCAGCTTCAGGCTATGATCCAGACCGATCTCCCGGGCACAGAAAGCCAGTGACGGCTCACACACGAGGCTGGCCCGGATCTTAGACAGTTCTCCCTCCGGTTTATCCGGATACAGGCCATACAAAAACTCGCTGCTGACCATTTCCAGTACAGCATCTCCCAAAAATTCCAGTCTTTCGTTACACTGTATACGTTTCATATGATGCTCATTGACATAGGAACTGTGACGAAGCGCCATATCCAGCAGGCTCTTGTCACGAAATGTATACCCCAGTCGTTCTTCCAGATGTTTTATCTCCATAGATTACTCCTTTTTCACTGAAAAAGAACAGGACAGAAAAGCATCTATACACTGTATAAACCCTCCCCTGTCCTGTACTGTTATGGTTGTATGCCTGTACGGTCAGGCATTGCGGATGGCTTCTACTGCATCGCCTACCGTTACAATGCTTTCCGCTTTCTCAGTCGGGATCTCGAGGTCAAATTCTTCCTCAATACCCATAATAATCTGGAAAACATCCAGAGAATCTGCGCCCAAGTCGTCGATAAAGGTGGTATCCATGGTGATCTCATCCTTATCTACGTTTAAAACCTCGGCGATAATGTTCTGAATCTTTTCAAATTCCATGATCTTCCCTCTCTTCCTTCGTATTCATGTGTTCGCTGATCTTCTCGTTGATTTTCTGTTCTTTGAACTGAATACACTGTAATATAGAATTCTTTATCTCATTGGCATCTGAACTGCCATGGGATTTTACCACAAGCCCTTTCAGGCCGAGAAGCGGCGCTCCTCCATATTCCGAAACATCAAAATCCTTAAGTGTCTTCTTCAGTGCCGGCTTCACCAGCAGGGCTCCGATCTTGCTGCGAAGCGTTGACATCATTCCAGCTTTCACTTTTTTCATAAGAGCACCGGCTACGCCTTCATAGAGTTTCAGAATGACATTTCCGACAAAAGCCTCACAGACGATAACGTCTGCCTTGCCCTCCGGAATCTCTCTGGCTTCAATATTACCGATAAAATTAATATCCTTACAAGCTTTTAACAGAGGATAAGTCTCCTTCGCCAGAGCATTGCCTTTTTCCTCCTCTGCACCGATATTTACCAGTGCAACCCGTGGATTTTTAATGTGCATGACATTTTCCATGTAAATGGAACCCATCCTGGCGAACTGAACCAGATGGCTGGAACGGGCATCTACATTAGCACCACAGTCGATCAGAAGAGAACTGCCTTTCAGTGTAGGGATAAGGGGTGCCAGCGGGGCACGCTCCACACCTTTTAATTTGCCAACCATGACCTGACCGCCCACAAGGACCGCGCCTGTGCTGCCGGCAGATACAAAAGCATCAGCCTCACCTTTTCTGACCAGTCCGAGTGCCACCACAAGAGAAGAATCCTTTTTCCCACGGATAGCATTTACCGGCGGTTCACCTGTCTCGATCACCTGAGATGCAGGTACGATCTGTATACGTTCCTCTGGATAGCTGTATTTGGACAGTTCCTGTCGGATCGCATCCTCTTTGCCTGCCAGATAGACAAATAAATTGTCTCTTTCCTGCAAGGCATCCACAGCCCCCTTAACGATAGCTGCCGGCGCATGATCACCGCCCATGGCATCTACCGCGACTTTAATCATATCACTCATTTTTTTGCCTCCTGCTGTCAATACACAGCACTACAAGTTAATATACAAGACCTCTGATGAAATTGCAACAATTAATTCAAAAAGAGCCGCGCCTCCCGGCCACGGCTCAATTTTATTCATTCAACTCTTCAGGTGCTATCACGCTCATGTCGGCCACATCCTGCACAACAACGGCAGTCACATGGCTGGTGGATTCACGAATGCGCTCATCCACTGTTACAGTAGCTACGCAAAAATAATAAACAGTGCCCTTCTCGGAAGTATCCGGAGTGTATGTAGCCTCTGTCGCACCTTCTATAGGCTTTCCGCCGCCATTCATATCAGCAGCAGAAGTATACCACTGGTAGGTAATCGTCCCCTCCGGTGCCTGTGCCTGTACAGTCAGTGCTTCTGCTCCGGCTCCCACCTGATAGGTGTAAGTATCGCCAAGATTCAGCGTAAATTCCGGTGCAGCCAGATTTTCATCCACGATCCGGATCACCTTATTATCCTTTAACTCCTGCATCTGTGCCGTCGTCATCGTCCCTTTATCTGATTTCCCCAAAAGCAGCTTCCAGGATTCTTTGACTGAAGACAGCGAGCAACCGGTCAGTGTATATACCATCATCACTGCCAGCAGTGCAGCGATCAGTTTTCTGCCTTTTCTCATAGTATGTACCCCTCTTAATTATTACGTTTGTGTATCATTTTCTTTTCGAATTCGTTTCGTATTATAGCACATGCCCTGTACTGCGTCAACCGAAGTCATAAATCCTTCATAAAAACAAGAAAACCACCCCGTACATGGGATGGTCTTCTGATTAATCTTCTACTTCAACAACAGTTTTCTTGTTGTAGGAACCGCAGGCCTTGCAAACTCTGTGCGGCATCATCAGGGCGCCACATTTACTGCATTTTACGAGATTCGGAGCGCTCATTTTCCAGTTTGCTCTTCTTTTATCTCTTCTACCTTTGGATGATTTATTCTTTGGACAGATGGACATTACTACACCTCCTTAAAATTACTGAATATTTCTCTGAATGCTGCCATTCGCGGATCCAAGTTTTCCTTATCGCAGGAACACTCTCCATCATTAAGATTCTGTCCGCATACTGTGCAGATACCCTTACAGTCCTCTCTGCAGAGAACTCTAAGCGGCCAATGGATAAGAATCTCATTATGCACCAGCTGGTCCACATCCAGACATTTCTCTTCCGTGATACAGTTCATCATCTCTGACTCGTCTTCATCCGCATCGAGATGCATCACATCCACACGGTGCTCAAAGTCCAGATCGATAGCTTCTCTGACAGGGGTAAGGCAGCGGGCACATGGTACCATACATGTCACCGAACAATGTCCGGAAATATTAACCACCTGATCTTTCTCATGCTCCAACACAAGTGTTATCGGGGATTTTTCCAGAAACTTGTACTGTTCCCCTTTGGCACGTTTAAAATGAGTAAGTTCCAGTGGAACTTCCATCTCCTGTATTGTATTGTCCTGAGATAATAATTTTGTCAGATCAATAAGCATAATCGTCTCCTAATCACACTTAAAGTAGTATAGCGTCTGTAAATCCCTTTGTCAAGCTGTTTTTCTTGATAGTTTTTACATTTTACAGAATTTAGATTCTGATTGACTGCTGTATCCGTCGACTAAAGGGCTGCCGCACTATGCGACAGCCCAAATAAACCTGTATCTGATATAATTTTCAGTGAATTATTTTACCAGAGCAACAGTATCGCGGCAGATAGCCAGCTCTTCGTTGGTCGGAACAACGCAAACTTTAACCTTGGAATCCGGTGTGGAGATCACATTGTTATCGCCACGTTTCTGGTTAGCTTCCGGATCCAGCTCAGCACCCAGGTAACCCAGATACTCAAGAACTTTCTCACGAACGATCGGGCCGTTCTCACCGATACCTGCTGTGAAAGCGATGGCATCAACACCATTCATGGCTGCTGCATAAGCACCGATGAATTTGGCTACGTTGTAGCAGAATACTTCAATAGCGTCTGCACATCTCTCGTTTCCTGCTGTCATACCGTCTTCCAGATCACGGAAGTCGCTGGATACACCGGAGATACCCTGTACACCGGATTTCTTATTCAGTACGTTCATAACGCCTGCGATATCCAGATCTTCTTTCTTGGCAATATACTCCATGATAGCCGGATCGATATCACCACAGCGGGTACCCATAACAAGACCTGCCAGAGGAGTCAGACCCATGGATGTATCTACACACTTGCCATTCTTTACGGCAGAAATGGAAGCGCCGTTGCCCAGGTGAGCAACGATGATCTTGGAATTTTCAAGATCCAGTCCCAGGAATTTAGCTGTTTCTTTTGAAACGAAGCTGTGGCTTGTTCCGTGGAAACCGTAGCGGCGAACGCCGTATTTCTCATAATATTCATACGGAAGACCGTACAGATATGCTTTTTTCGGCATAGTCTGATGGAAAGCGGTATCAAATACACCTACCATCGGTACATTCGGCATCAGCTCTTTGCAGGCATTTACACCGATCAGGTTAGCCGGGTTATGAAGCGGAGCCAGATCGTTGCAGGACTCAACAGCTTTGATCATCTCATCATCGATTACTGCAGAACAGGTGAACTTCTCACCACCGTGTACCATACGATGACCTACAGCACCAACCTCATCAAGGCTCTTGATAGCACCGGTCTTGTCGTTCGTCAGAGCATCAAGCACCATCTTGATGGCTTCTTTATGAGTCGGCATCGGAGCTTCTGTGATCTCCTTGTCCAGGCCGGCCTTCTGATAGGTCAGACGTCCGTCAATACCGATTCTCTCGCAAAGACCCTTTGCCAGAACTTTTTCACTTTCGGAGTCGATCAGCTGATATTTCAGAGAAGAACTGCCGCAGTTGATTACCAATACATTCATTGTAAAATCCTCCTGAATTTTATGTATATATAGTTTTTATTTTGTTGCCTGGCACTGTACGGATGTGATGGCAACAACACCAACGATATCCTCAGCGGAGCATCCTCTGGACAGATCGTTTACCGGAGCTGCAATACCCTGAGTGATGGGGCCGTAAGCTTCAGCCTTAGCCAGTCTCTGGGTCAGCTTGTAACCGATATTACCTGCATCCAGGTTCGGGAAGATCAGAACGTTTGCTTTACCTGCAACATCGCTGTTGGGAGCTTTGGAAGCGCCTACGCTCGGAACGATGGCAGCATCCAGCTGGAACTCACCATCAAGCTTAAGTCCCGGATTCTGCTCTTTAGCGATTCTTGTAGCCTCAACAACTTTGTCAACCAGAGCATGTTTTGCACTGCCCATAGTAGAGTGAGAAAGCATAGCTACGATCGGCTCTTTTTCAACCAGAGTCTGGAAGGACTCTGCGGAAGATGCAGCGATGGCAGCCAGTTCTTCCGGATTCGGATCCTGGTTCAGGCCGCTGTCAGCGAATACGAAAGTACCGTCAGCACCATACTCGCAGTTCGGAACAACCATCAGGAAGAAAGCGGATACCAGCTTGGTGCCCGGTTTTGTCTTAAGGATCTGCAGACACGGTCTTAAAGTATCTGCTGTGGAGTGGCAGGCGCCGGATACCATACCGTCTGCATCACCCATCTTAACCATCATAACACCATAGTACAGATACTGGTTCAGCAGGATCTCTCTTGCTTTCTCCGGTGTCATACCTTTTTTGGCTCTCAGCTCTACCAGTTTCTCCACATATGCATCTGTTCTGTCAGATGTAGCCGGATCAACAATGATAGCACCTGTCAGATCCAGTCCTTCGCTTCCTTTTTTAACAGCTTCCTCGGAACCTACGAGAACGATCTTTGCGATACCCTCTTTCAGAACCTGTGCTGCTGCTTCATATGTTCTTCTGTCTTCTGTCTCCGGAAGAACGATTGTTTTGATGTCAGCTTTAGCTCTTGCTTTAATTGTGTCAATAAAACTCATTGGTCTATGACTCCTTTCGTATAAATAATTTCCGTCCTATAGGGGCACTCGAACTGTCAAATGCCCGTATAGTAAAATTATACCTCTCCAGGTAAACTTTCGCAAGCCAAATTCTGTCTCTTATACACATCTGACGCTGCCGACGATACTCCTTGTGTAGA
>CALZOU010000003.1 GCA_945827805.1 uncultured Lachnospiraceae bacterium | reverse complement strand
GATCTAGTACGGTCTCGTGGGCTCGGAGATGTGTATAAGAGACAGCTTTACGACGATTCACCAGAGAACCATCCTCCTCATAAGCACGATCCGCAAATACCTCACGGGCTACTTTCAGACCCATATCCTCTGCCGCATGAACCAGTTCACCCCCGGACAGCGCCATAACGATCAGATCCTTATCGTATTCATAAATAGCCTCACAGATAGCTTTTGACAGAGCATAATCCTTGCCTGCCATATTGTACATGGCACCGTGCGGTTTCACATGCTGCATTTTTACACCATGGGCTTTACAGAAAGCATCCAGAGCGCCCAGCTGATACAGCGTGTAAGCCTTTGCCTCCGCCGGAGACACATCCATATTTCTGCGGCCAAAGCCCATAAGATCCGGAAAGCCCGGATGGGCGCCAACACGAACGCCGGCCTCTTTGGCCATGGCGATCGTTTTATTCATGACCAGCGGATCCGAAGCGTGATAGCCGCAGGCCACGTTGGCAGAGGATACTAACTGCAGAATATCCGCGTCCATACCCAGCGTATAACGGCCAAAGCTCTCACCCAGATCGCTGTTCAAATCTACTTTATACATAACATCATCCTCTTCACTTATTTGATATGCATGATATTTTCAATAAATCCGGTGTCTGCTTTTCCTTCCACAAAAACCGGATGGTGAATGATCTGATACTGGAAATCCAGATTCGTCTCCACACCCAGTATCACCATCTCATCCAGAGCCGCACTCATTTTTCTGAGAGCTGCTTCCCGATCCGGGGCATGCACGATCACCTTGGCGATCATGGAGTCATATTCAGAAGGAATCCTGTATCCGGCATAAAGTCCGCTGTCCACACGTACACCGTTTCCGGCGGGAAGATGCATATGCGTTACCACACCGGGGCTTGGCATGAAGTTCATGGACGGGATTTCCGCATTGATACGGCATTCAATGGCATGTCCCTTGAGTTCTATATCCTCCTGGGTAAAGCTTAAAGGCTCGCCCATGGCCACACGGATCTGCTCAATGATCAGATCCGTACCTGTCACCATCTCTGTCACACCGTGTTCTACCTGAATACGGGTATTCATTTCCATGAAGTAAAACTCTCCTGTGGGAGCTACGATAAACTCAATGGTACCGGCATTGGTATATCCCACTGTTTTTGCTGCCAGAACAGCATAACGATTCATAGCCTCTCTTGTCTCAGCACTGATGGCTGGTGAAGGGGATTCCTCGATCAGCTTCTGGTGATTTCTCTGCACGGAGCAGTCACGTTCTCCCAGTGCCACCACATGTCCCTGGGTGTCTGCCATGATCTGAATCTCCACATGACGGGGATTCTGCACAAAACGCTCGATATACATGGTATCGTCGGCAAAAGCATTGGCGGACTCCCGCTGTGCCATATTGAACTGGAATTCAAATTCATCCGGGTTTTCTGCCACACGCATACCTTTACCGCCGCCGCCGGAGGAAGCCTTGATCATGACCGGGTATCCGATCTCTTCCGCCAGCTTTGCGCCGACTTCCGCGTCATATACCGGTTCTTTTGTACCCGGCACTACAGGAACTCCTGCTTCCATCATAGTGGAGCGGGCCTGGGATTTGTTGCCCATTTTGTCAATAACCTCGGCGGTAGGACCGATAAAGGCAATACCGTTTTCTTCACAGCGGCGTACAAACTCACTGTTCTCTGAGAGGAAGCCAAAACCGGGATGAATGGCATCGGCGCCTACGTTTTTAGCCGCCATAATGATGCGATCCATATTCAGGTAGCTGTTTTTTGCCGGACCTTCACCGATGCAGACTCTCTGGTCCGCCAGCTGCACATGCAGGCTGTTCGCGTCTTCTTTGGAATAGATGGCAACGCTTCGGATGCCCATATTGCGGCAGGCACGGGCTATACGAACTGCAATTTCGCCGCGATTGGCAATCAGGATCTTGTTAAACACAGTTCTCCCTCCCTATTATAATTTCTTTACTCTGAACAACGGCTGTCCATACTCTACCTTCTGCTCGTTGCTGACAAGGATAGCTTCGATCTCGCAGTCAAATTCGCACTGGATTTCGTTCATCAGCTTCATAGCTTCCAGAATACATACGGTCTGTCCGTTCTTTACATGGTCACCAACGCGAACGAAAGCCGGAACATCCGGTGCTGCTGCGGAGTAGAAAGTACCGACGATGGGAGATGTGATGTATAAAGCTTCATCATCTTCCTCAACTGCTGTTTCCACAGCGGCTGCAGGTGCTGCCTGGGGAGCCGCAGCTGCCATGACCGGTGCAGCGCCGCCTGCGATGACCGGCGGATTATCCAGCTTACTCATGGTGATCTTAATGTCACCTTCTTTGTACGTAAACTGTGTCAGTGATGATGCCTCTACCAGTTTGATCAGTCCTTCGATTTTTTCTAAATTCATGTTTCTTTATCTCCTTATACCTATTATGCAAACAGTTTGCTGATTCGCTTGGCCACCAGACGGCAATCCAGTACCTCTTTGCAGGGGGTATGGATCTGGCTTCTCATGGCCACATACTGTTCTTCTTCCTCCAGATACAGTTTCTGCGCTTCTTCTACAGTGATAGCCTGGAACCGGATCTTATGATCCGTCTTTCTCTGCACCAGCTTCGGAATATCCACACTGGCTACCGTAGCGATCTTGGCATATCCGCCGGTGGTCTGGCGGTCAGCCAGCAAAACAATAGGCTTTCCATGCGCCGGAACCTGAATGGAACCAAAGGCTATACCATCGGAAATGATATCCGAGCCATTCTTAGATGCAATAAACGGGCCTTCCAGGCGGCAGCCCATACGGTCAAAATCGCTGGTCACCGTATATGTCTCGCTGAGCAGTGTATGGATTCCCTGTTTGGTAAACATGTCATCCTGAGGTCCCATAACCACCCGCAGAGTAACCTCTTCCTCATCAAACTCATCGAGATCAAGCTTGCGGGATAAAAAGTACGGCAAATATCTTCTTTTGATGCGGAAACCGATATAATCCTCATCCTTTAACTTTCTTCCCTTATATCCACCGATCTTACTCTTTAAGTTAGTACAGCGGCTGCCCATGACCACCGGAATATCCAGATAACTGGAGAACGCGATATAACCGCGGCTTCCTGTCCGGGCACTGCCAAATTTCAGAATATCTCCCCGTTTCATATACAGAGCCGTATACATGGGTGCGGGTTCACCATTGACTGTCGGCTGAAAATCACCGCCGGTAATGGCAATGATCGTATCCGAAGTAAACTGCAGAGTAGGTCCGATCAGGGTAAATTCCAGTACCGCCTCATTTTCCGGATTATCCAGAAGCAGGTTGGCGATTTTAAAGGAACGGACATCCATGACACCCGCCACGGAAAATCCCTGGCTCTGATAGCCGTTTCTTCCAAGATCCTGCACGGTGGTCAGCATACCTGCTTTTAATACTCTTATGCCCATAGCCTACACCTCTCCTTCATGTACCACACACTGGTATTCTCCCCGATCCACCAGCTCTTTGATACGTTTGAATTCGTCTTCATCGATCCGGACAAACCGGATATAATCACCGGCCTCCACAAGGATCGGAATCTCACGCTCCGGATCATAGGTTTTTACCGGTGTCAGTCCCATCAGCTGCCATCCCCCCGGTGAATCCATGGGATAGATACCGGTCTGAGAACCGCCGATGCCTACGCTTCCTGCCGCGATCTTAATACGCGGATTAGCCAGACGCGGCGTATGGATTCTCTCATCCAATCCGCCGAGATACGTGAATCCCGGAAGGAATCCCAGCATATAGATCAGGTAATCCCGGGAAGTGTGAATGTCAATGACCTCTTCCACGGAAAGCCCCGCGTGATCCGCGATATTCTGAATATCGGGGCCATACTCTCCGCCGTAGCATACGGGGATCTCATAAACCTTTTTCCGTTTTGCCCCGGCTTTGATCTCCATTTTTAAAATGCCTTCCATTCTCTCTTTGATCTCCGCAAAGGTGATCACGCGGGGATCGTAATTAATCAGCAGCGAACAAAAGGCAGGAATGATATCTGTCACACCGACGATGTGCTGTTCCCGCATCATCTGAACAGTGGCGGATATGCGATAATTGATCTCAGGATCAATGGTATTGCCGAACTGGATCAGCACTGAGCTGTCGCCGGCTGTGAGAATTTTTGTATCCTGCATATGCATTTTCTCCCATCAAAGCTGTACATTCGGACAAAGGGCGCCAGACGACCCGGCACCCTTTGCTCCGACATGCTGCTTTTCTTTTTTTAATTAGAACAGACCGCCCAACTTGGAAATGAATGTCGGGATTCCCAGATATGCGGCAAGAATAACAACGATAACACCGAGAACGGTAAGTACTATCGGATGTTTGTAACCTTCCGGCATGATCTTTTTGCTGTGAGCGCCAACCAGGCAGACACCCAGCGTGATCGGCAGGATCAGACCGTTGAATGCACCTGCCAGAACCAGCAGTGTTGCCGGGCTTCCCAGGATCAGCATGATCAGTGTGGAAACAGCAATGAAGCCGATGATCCAGATATTCTCATGTTTTTCGATGCTCTTGGAGAAGGTCTTCAGGAAGGATACAGATGTATATGCTGCACCGATAATAGAAGTTACAGCTGCACACAGCAGTACCAGACCTGCGAATCTGTAACCAAGCTCACCTGCGCCTGCACGGAAAGCATCTGCAGCCGGGTTTCCGGAAGCAGCCAGTTCTTCACCGGACATAAAGCCGTTGGCAACAACACCCAGGATAGCCAGGAACAGGAAAATACGTACCAGAGTAGCGATACCGATACCCATAACAGAACTCTTGTTGATCTCTTTAAGGTTGTCTTTACCGGTAACACCGCCATCGATCAGACGATGAGCTCCGGCAAAAGTGATATATCCACCTACAGTACCGCCCATCAGAGTCAGGATAGCCGGAAACAGTGCACTGTAGCCTGTAGCCGGAACAAAAGTATTCTTGATCGCATCGCCTACCGGCGGTTTTACGATAAAGATCACTACAAAAATAACCACGATCATGATACCGCCCAGCACCTTGGTTACGGTATCCATAGCAGCTTTTGCATTCTTGAATACGAAAACCAGGATAGCCAGAAGACCTGCCAGCACATAACCTACTTTTGTGGGAATGCCAAGCAGGGTGTTAAATCCCAGGGCACCGCCGCCTACATTACCGATGTTAAATACGAGACCGCCGAGGACGATCATGAAAGATACAAAATAGCCGAGACCCGGAAGCAGCTTGTTTGCCACGTCCTGTCCGCGAAGGCCGGATACGCACAGTACCCTCCAGATATTGAGCTGTGCCACAGCCGCCATAATGATGGATGCCAGAATAACAAAGCCGAAGCTTGCTCCGTGCTGTCCTGTAAATGTTGCGGTCTGTGTAAGAAATCCAGGTCCGATTGCAGATGTAGCCATCAGAAATGCCGCGCCGAGAAGGGCCCCGCCGCTTTTTTTCTTGTTGTCCATAATACTTCTCTCCTTTTTCTTTTCTTTTGCAGGAATTTTTATCCTCCTATGCAAAATTCCTGCTTACCTTGAACAGTATACCACTTATGGCACACTTTTACAATTTAACAAAGTATGAATTCGATTCTTCAAGTTATTCCGATTTTTGTCAGTTTTTCTCAATTTTATGCACTATTTTTGTATAACATGACAAGTATGACCATTAGTCACCCAATTATCTCCGTAAAGAAAATGAATAAAAAAGGGGAAATATTATTCAAAATAACATTTTGAATGTCAAATTGCTGATTTACCTGGCAAAAACGGGAAAGCCAGGCTTTCCCGTAAAGTATGCATCAAACAATTAATTTGTATACATTTCATAACTGCGCATCTTCTATTATTATCATAATGAATCATTCTTTCAGAAGATAATAAACAGAAAATCCGCCACAAGAAGGCCGATACCGCAAAGCAGCGGCATCCAGAAAATATAACGGCAATTGCAATACCTGAGTACATAGGCAAGTTTTGGCCGCTGGGGATCATAATACACCGGCACGTGACTCCCCTGAGGAAACAAAGTTTCCATGGGATTACCGGCGACGGTCACAAAACTTCCCCGACAGATAGTTTCCTTAAATGTCTGGCGGTAAATGTCTGTTGTGTATGTATGCTCTCTTCCCTTTTTCTTTGTGACAGAAACGGTTCTGGTTACATAAGATCTGTATTCCGGTCCTGTCACTCTGTACTGAACACCGTCAACCGTATATTCCACCTGTGGCAGCCGGATCTGGCTTTTCTCACCGCTGATGATCTTTTTTCCATAGCCAACAACGGTTCCCTCCGCCTTTTTTGTGCAGTGTTTTTTCTGGATCATATATTTCCAGCCAAGCTTACAGCCCATGATGATCATGAAAACAGCACAGAAAAACACGAGCAGATACAAGGTCATCTGTATGGATGCGTATCCTTTCATATATAGTACCTCGATATTTTTTATTCTTTCCTTTGAACAGCTCAAGTATACCATATTTTTTCATTTGTAACCACTTTTCATGAAAAAAGAGGGCTTTTTTACCCTCTTTTTTGGACTTTAATCCCCATTTTACTACTTTTTCCCGGGTATATTCTCCATTTTACCCCATTTTTCGAGTAATTAATATCCCCATGTCTTTACTTTCCACTCGCCATCTGCGTTCCGGACAAGGATCCATTCCCAGTTTTTGTAAGCGGATCCTGCCTTGAGACTTTGGTCTCCTGTGGATCTGCCCACCTCAAAATCAGACAGAAGCACAATAGCATCGTCCGCCTGATACTGAGTTTTCCAGTCCTCCAGTTCCAGCTTGCAGACATTCTCGTCATACCATAGCTTTGTCAGCGTACAATCCCGAAAGGATTTCCGAAATTCTTTCTTAACTGCCGCCATAGCACTTTCGATCTCCTCCGCAGTAAAAAGATCGGAATCTCCGATCTTTTCTATCACCTGCTTCGTATTTCCCCTGTCGATGAAAAGTGCTCCCAGGATGACAAGTATCGCAGCCAAAATGGCCAGTGGGATAAGGATGACTCTTTTTCGCATATCCTTATACCCCCTTATTATTTTCCCCAATGGTATTTTATCATGCTTTTATCCATTGTCGACAGAAAAAATGCTGTTTTTTAATTGTCGTTTACGAGAAACTGCATCACGTTCTTACGCCGCCATGCCACAAGTGTGTGGCAGCTGTGTGAACATTATAATTATTTTATTTATCTTCCCGTGGATGCTTTCGTGATTTGTCCAGATAGTGTACAATATAGGAAAATGTTCAAAACAGGCCAGATTACTTGTTGATAAGACCGTAAGAACATAATGCTATTATGTTTTGAAAAGGAGTGTTTGTGACCATGTGTCCGATGGTAACGATTATCGTACCGGTATATAATGCCGAAAAAACACTGCGGCGCTGCATCGACAGCGTTCTTGATCAGGAATTCAGCGACTTTGAGCTTCTGCTTGTCAATGACGGCAGCAAAGACAGCTCCGGCTCGATCTGTCGGGAATACGCACAGAAGGATTCCCGCATCCGTCTTCTGGACAAACCAAATACCGGAGTCTCTGACTCCCGCAATCAGGCGATCTCATTGGCAAAAGGAACCTATCTTCAGTTTCTGGACAGCGATGACTGGATCACCCCCAATGCCACAAAGCTTTTTGTGGAGACCGCCGAAAAATACCACTGTGATATGGTAATTTCGGACTTTTACCGGGTTTCCGGGGAGCGTGTGTCCCCCAAGGGCGATATTGATGAGGATTGTGTACTGACGCTGGAAGAATTTGCCTCCCACATGATTGAAAATCCGGCCGACTTCTATTACGGTGTTCTGTGGAATAAACTGTATCGCCGGGATATTATCGAAAACCATCAGCTGCGTATGGACACCGAAATCAGCTGGTGCGAAGATTTTATGTTTAATCTGGAATACATGCGCTACTGCAATGTATTTTTTGCGCTGAAGGTTCCCGTTTACTATTATGTAAAGACCAAGGGGTCTCTGGCCAGCCAGGGCGGCAATATTTCCAAGGCCATCAAAATGAAGCTGATGGTTTTTGAATACTACAATAATTTCTACAAGCACGTTTTTACAGAAGAGGATTACGAGAAAAATCAGCTGCAGGTCTACCGTTTTCTGCTGGATGCTGCTTCTGACGGATCTGTGCCCCCTTCTATCCTTCCCGGCACCAAAAAGCTTGGAGAAGAGCGAAGCCGTGCCATCACCGCCACACTCTCCGGTGAAGGTATACAGAATGAACAGTACCGAAGCCGAAAGCTTCTGGATTATTACCTTGAACCTCTGGCACAGAAAAATAATCTGACTCTTGAGGAGATCCGTCTGATGTTTGATCTGGCTCAGCCTCACTGCAGCACTACGCTGAAAGAACTGGCCGATTTTACCCAGATGACCCCAAGACATCTGAGCGGTCTTTTGCAGAAGCTTACCAGAAAGGCCCTTCTCAAGGCCGAAAGTCATCGGGGCGGACGCAATCTTTCGCTCAGTTTTCTGCCGGCAGGGGAGATGCTTCGCGAAGATCTGGCTCAGGTACAGAGTAATTATGAGAAAGCCTGTTTTGATGGTTTTACTGAGGATGAGCTGGTGCAGTATGGCTGTCTGGCTGACAAGATTAAGCAGAATATTCTAAAACGTCTGTAAACGACATGCTAAAAAAGCTCCACGCTCTCTGCAAAAGCTGCAGAGAGCGTGGAGCTTTTTTCCTTATATTATTATGAGGTAAGATGAAGCTTTGTATTATCCCTCGATGGAGATGTAGTTCGGTGTCTCTACCTTCGGCTTGGCATCTTTCTTGGGGATGCTGAGTCTGAGGACACCGTTTTCGAATCTGGCTTTGATATCCTGCTGAGTGACATCTTCTCCTACGTAGAAGCTTCTGGAGCAGGTGCCGCTGTAGCGTTCTTTACGGATATATTTGCCGGCTTTATCTTTTTGATCGTTGTTCTGGCTGGTGCTGGCGGTGATGGTCAGGTAACCTTCTTTCAGCTCAGCTTTAACGTCCTTCTTTTCGAATCCCGGAAGGTTCATGCTGACCTCGTAACCGGTCTCTGTCTCCTCCACGTCAGTCTGCATCAGGCCGTTGGTGGAGTAGTTCGTTGTAACGTGGGTCTTCGGGAATTCAAAGAAATCATCCATAAATGTGTTTCCAAAAATACTAGGCATTAACATAAGTCATATCTCCTTTCATACTGAGAGCAGATCATTTATTATTTCTGTTCCCTTGTTCTATAAGAGTTATAACACTTTTATTAGCACTCGTCAATACCGAGTGCTAATAATTTTTGTGAAGTTTCTGTGAACTTATGTTTTCCAGTTTTTCTTACTTTATGCCTCGTATGCTCTGAATCTGAACTGATATGCGGCAAGATCTTTCATGGCTGGCACGATGGGGATCCCGCCCTGCATAAGGGCTGCTCCCTGATACTTGTTTCCGTTCTGGTCTTCGTAGATCAGTTCCGGATCCAGTCCTGCGGCTTTTACGTAGTTAACGGCCATATTGGCATGATTCTCCAGGATCACCGCGGTGAGTACACATTCTTTTTTATCCTTGGACACAATGTTCCAGGCTGCGAAGCTGTCCCGGAAGGGATCGGACAGCCGATAGTAGTCACCTGAGAAGATCAGAGACTGCAGTTCTTTATACGTAACGATCTGCTCTTTCACCTGCTGCTTTTCTTCTTCGGAAAGCAGCGCCGGGTTCAGTTCGTACCCAAAGGTTCCGGCCATGGCCACCATTCCTCTGACTTCGAAGGGGGTGATTCGGCCGGTCTGGTGGTTCGGTACTGCGGATACATGAGCACCCACGGTGGATACCGGATAGAAGAAAGAGGTACCGTACTGAATGCGCAGGCGGTCAAGAGCATCGGTATTGTCGCTGCACCAGATCTGTGGTGTATATGCCAGCATTCCGGTATCAAATCGTCCGCCGCCGCCGCTGCATCCCTCGATCAGAAGGTCGGGATAGCGTTTTTCCAGCCGTCCCAGGAAGTCATACAGGCCGGTCACATAGTCATACAGAACCTTACCCGGCAAATTTACAGCGGAAGCAATATCCGCCAGGCTACGATTCATATCCCATTTTAAATACGTAATGTTTCCCTGATCCAGCACATTGCAGATCTGCGAATAGATTTCTGCCCGTACATCGTCTCTGGAAAAATCCAGCACCAGCTGGTTGCGGGAACGGATGGGGGAACGGCCCGGCACCTGAAGTGCCCAGTCCGGATGGGCGCGGTACAGGTCACTGTCCTCAGAAATCATCTCCGGCTCTACCCAGATACCGAACTCCACACCCATAGCCTTGATTTTTCCGATCATTTCTCCCAGCGTGCAGCCAAGCTTCTGTTCGTTGACCTGCCAGTCGCCGAGTCCGCTGTTATCGTCATCGCGCTTGCCGAACCAACCGTCGTCCATGACCAACAGATCAATGCCAAGGTCTGCCGCTTCTTTTGCCAGAGCCACGATGGAGTCACCGGTAAAATCAAAATATGACGCCTCCCAGCTGTTTAACAGCACTGGACGTTTCATGGTTTTGCTTTTGGGCGGCAGCACATGGTCACGAATAAAATCATGGAAGATCCGGGACAGTTTTCCAAAGCCCCGACTGCTGTAGGCATGGATACATTCCGGCAGTTCCAGGCTTTCTCCCGGCTGCAGCGGATAGGCCAGCAGTTCATCGGAAAGCCCCAGCACCATTCTGGTCTGGTCAAACTGATCCTTTTCTACTTCTGCTTTGAATCCGCCGCTGTAGGACAACAGAGCACCATAGACACTTCCGCTCTTTTCTGTTGCAGAGGGCTCGCACAGAAGCAGTCCCGGATTATGCTGATGACTGGAGGTGCCACGGCGGCTTCCGATCACCATACTGGTGTGCTTTACCGGCAGACGTTCCAGATTGCGCTCCATGGCATGACGTCCCTGGAAATGTATCAGGTCAAAGTCACCGCCGAGAAAATCAAGTGCGGAGCTGGCCGCTTTGCAGATAATGAACTCTGCCTCCCCCGTATTTTCAATACTCACACTTTTAGTAATAATATCTTCTTCCGCAAATACACCGTAAAACAGTGTCACTTTCATCCCGTTTATCGCATCCCGCAGAATGATTATAAGGGTATCCGCCTCCGTTTCTTGTGCAAAGGCACTGGGAAGGCGGTTCAGGCGATATTTTCCGGCACAGATCTCGTGAGAAACGTACACAAGATCGCTCGCAATGGTCTTGTCCGGATTTTCCACCCAGAGAGCCACATTGCGGTAATCTCCGCTTCCCCAGTAAGGATATTCCTGGGGAAGCACGTCGAGAGAGTAGGTACGGGTCTTAGCTTCTTCTTCCGGGTTTCCGGCAAAGCTTCGGTCCATATAAGTCAGCAGATAATCCATATTCTGCCCAACCTTTGCCCCGTAATACAGATGCAGCAGATGACCGTACTTATCAATTTTCATCTGATAGGCAGTATTTTTTGTTTCGATAGTAAATATTTTTGCGCAGGGATCAAAAAAAATTGCCATAGTTAACCTTCTCTTTCTGTATCCGTTATCTATTTGCACGGATAACTTTTTTATTTTACTACTTCACGGCACCGTTTACCACACCGTTTAAGATCTGTTTCTGACAGATCACATAGAAGATCAGGATCGGGATCAGAGACAGCAGGTAGGAAGCAAAGGCCAGATTATAGTTTGTACCAAACTGAGTCTGGAAGTTCAGCTGTGCCAGCGGCAATGTATTGGTACCGGATCCGGCCATGATGACCAAAGGAGTCATGACATCGTTCCACACGGCCAGTGCTGTGATAACAGCTACAGTGGCGTGCATCGGCTTCATGATGGGGAAAATAATGCTCCAGTATGTTTTCCAGGTAGAAGCACCGTCCACTCTGGCTGCCTCCTCCAGTGCTGTGGGAATATTTACCAGATAACCGGAGTACAAAAGGATATTCATGGGCATATAGAAAACCACATACAGAAGGATTACGCCCACCCAGTTGCCCAGATGCATCACTGCCGTCTGTTTGGCCAGAGGCATCATCAGGATAGCGAAGGGAACGAACATACCGCTGACGATAAACAGATAGATAAAATTGTAAAATTTACTTTTCGCTCTTGTTCTTCCCAGCACATAACCGATCATGGAATGAAGCAGAATACATAATACAATGGTAATGCTGGTGATCAGTAAGCTGTATCCCAGGGAATGCCAGAAATCGGTGATCTCCATAGCCTGACGGAAATTGTCAAGGCTCCAGGATTTCGGCAGGGAAAGAATCCCGCTGATGGTCGTTGTCATATCCGAAGGATTCTTAAAAGCGATCACGATGGTCATATACAGCGGAAAAATAATGGTGGACAGGCCAAGGATGAGAAGCACCATCACCGGCCAGTTAGCTTTTATATTTTCTTTCGCTTTCATTACAGCTGTTCCTCCTTCTTACTGGAAAATCTCATCTGCAGCACGGAGATGGTTACGATCACGATAAAGAAT
Source organism: uncultured Lachnospiraceae bacterium (assembly GCA_945827805.1). Taxonomy (GTDB): domain Bacteria; phylum Bacillota; class Clostridia; order Lachnospirales; family Lachnospiraceae; genus UBA11957. The sequence goes on along the minus strand of CALZOU010000003.1, from coordinate 37,427 downwards.
ACCACGGCGTTGGCGCTCTGGAAACCGAACTGTCCGCCGGCCATACCATTTTTATAGATCAGGTAAGAAATTGATTCTGTACTCTGTGCAGGACCACCCTGAGTCAAAGCCATGATCTGATCAAATACCATCAGGAAGTTTTTGACACTCAGTACCATGTTGATAGTGAAGAACGGAATGATCAGCGGGAATGTCAGATTCTTAAATCTTGCCCATCCTGTGGCGCCGTCCAGATCACCGGCCTCGTAAACCTCTTCCGGCACTGTCTGCAGACCGGAAATATAGATGATCGTATTCATGGCGATAGCCTGCCATGCACAGACGATCAGCACACCGATCCAGGCTGTCTTAGTATTGGAAAGAATGCTGGTGCTTAAAGCATCTGTTCCAAGCATCTGGAAGAATGCAGGCATAATATAAGTAAAGAAATAATTGAAGATATAGCCGACAACCAGAGAGCCGAGAATATTCGGCAGGAAATAGGCTGCCCGGAAAAAGCTTTTTGCGCGGATCTTGCTGTTTAATGCCAGCGCCAGGATCAGGCTGATCACGTTGACTACAATGGTAGAACCGATGGCCAGCTTGATGGTAAACAGATAGGATTTACCTACACGGAGATCCTGGAACAGATCGATATAGTTTCTAAGTCCCACATAATCGTAGCTTCCAAAGCCTCTGGAATTGGTAAAGCTGTAGATCACACCCTGGATCAGCGGGATCGTGTTAAAGCAGATGAACAGTGCCAGGATCGGCAGCGTCATCAAAAGATATGTGCGTTTTTTCTCATTTTTCATCACGGGCTGCCTCCTTATTCATTTCCATGCTCTGCTTCGTAATCCTGTACCATCTTAATGATATCCCGGTTATATCTGATCCAGTTGGTATCGAAGGTCTCAAGGAATTTGTCAGTATCCTTTTCAATCAGATATGTCTGCAAAAGAGCATCCACCGCCATCTCGGAAGGATAATAGTGATCCTGGTAGTCCGTCATATTTCCGGCCTGAATGTACTCGCTCATACCGTCCAGCATGGGGGCCAGCCTGAAATCTCCCTGCTTACAGGGAACAGCGTTCTGGTCATCGATGTACTGCTGCAGATTTTCGTCCGCCAGCAGAAAATCCAGCACCTCATAGGCTGCCTCTTTGTTTTCGCAGGCTGCAGTCACACAGAACTGGAGGTCGATACCGGAGTTCAGGGTATTCTGCTCTTTAGTGTCTCCTGCCGGAAATACAAAGGAATCAATGTTCATATCCGGATTTACCGACTTGATCTGAGGTACGGCATAGCTTCCGATGGTGTACATGGCAGATTCACCGTTGGCAAAGGCCGTACAGGCATCGTTGTATCCGTAGGCAAAGGGATCGGACTGACCGTACTGCAGGAGCTGGAGATATTTCTCGGCAGTCTCACGGTATTGCTTGGTAAAGGTGGATTCGCCGCGGTTCACCTGTCTGGCCGCGTCAGCGTCCGCCAGATCTACCGCCATGGCATTCCAGGGTGCCAGACAGGTCCAGGTATCCTTAAAGCCAAAGTAAAACGGCTGTTCTCCGTCTGCTTTGATCTGTTCACACAGATCCAGAAGCTCCTGCCAGGTGTTGGGAATCTGCCAGCCGTGTTCCTCGAACATATCCCGGTTGTACAGGATACCGGCTGCATTGGCCACATAGGGTACCGCATAGTTTCCTTCTACCGGGACCAGCTCCAGTGCCTCATCAATGGCTATATAGGCCGGTGTAATGTCTTTGAGTCCCGCATAGTCCGACACATCCGCCAGGATCTCCGCATCCACATAGTAGGAATAGTTGATGTCACCGCCGATACCAATGATATCCGGGTAATCCTCACGGATAAACCGGGTTCTCAGAATAGTAGAGGCATCGTTGGGAGAGTTGATGGTCAGATGAATGTTGTCATGAGACTCATTAAAGGCTTTTTCAACCTTTTCAAAATAGTTGGCTGCTTCCGGCTTATACTGCACGATCTCGATCTCTGTCACGCCTTCTTTTGCGGAGCTGCCACAACCCGTAAAAGATACAGCGCCCAGGACAACACATCCGGCATATAGCAGGTTTTTTGCATGTTTTCCTTTCATAGTACTCTTCTCCTTTTTTTGATAATCTGATTATACTATCCAAAATGCTTGCTATAAATGGCGATTTTCCAGTGTTTTTATACCTTTTTTCTACTTTAAATCCCTATATTGAAAATCATATAGCATTTTGGTATATTTGTTTAAAAAGGGCATGGAGGCAGATTATGAGCGAAGTATTATTCCAGGTGTTTCCCAGCGAAAATTTTATTGATTTAGGCCTGTACCAGTTCGGCTGGGAACAGTGCGATCCCGGCCATTCCTTCGGCCCCGTTGCCCGCAACCACTATCTGTTCCACTATATCATTTCCGGCACCGGCATATTATATGCCATGAACGCCACAGGTGACTCGGTGGCATACTCTGTAAAAAGCGGACAGGGCTTTATGATCTTTCCCGGACAGATCTGCACCTATATTGCCGATCAGGAGCATCCCTGGGAATACACCTGGATCGAATTTGACGGACTTCGCGCCCGGGAAACGATGGAGCTTTCCGGTCTGTCGGTCAACCAGCCGGTCTATAAAGCCAGATTTAAGGATATTGCTCTGGAGATGAAAGAAGAAATGCTCTACATCGCCAATCATGGAAAGTCCTCTCCCTTTCATCTGATCGGCCATCTATATCTGTTTATCGATGCTTTCGTGCGATCCTCACGGGAGACAAAGATTACCAGAGGAAATTCACTGCAGGACTTCTATATTAAAGAAGCCATAACCTTTATCGAGCAGAATTTCCAGAATGAGATCACGGTGGAGGATATCGCTGACTTCTGTGGTCTGAACCGCAGCTATTTCGGAAAGATCTTTCGGGAAAATCTAGGAAAAACGCCTCAGGAATTTCTGATTTCCTATCGGATGTCGAAGGCCACGGAGCTTCTGCGGCTGACGACACTGTCCATTGGAGATATTGCTAATGCTGTGGGATATGCGAATCCGCTTCATTTTTCCCGGGCTTTTAAGAATGTGTATGGGTGTTCGCCGAGGGAGTGGAGAGGGGAACATGAAATAAAGTGAGTTATAAAAGCAATCCGAGTCTGCCTGTCTGTAATTCAGTTTGATTGGGATTGCTTTTTTGTCGCACGCCGTATATACTTATAATATATTTTATATGCCAATATATTTGTCCGAGCAGCCGGGGGACGTGCTCTCACCTTTTCTGAAATCTGACAGAAGGAGGTGATTATTATGAGTACATACGAAGAATTCATGGTATTGTTGGCTACAGCAAGTTTGATCATTGCAATTCTAAATCTTGCACATAAGAAATAGCCGTCCTGCTCACTGGTATGATCTAGACGACTATTACTTATAATTATTCACCGGGACAGGTGACTGCACTCACCTTCCGGCTGTTCTGACAAGTATATTATACTGCAGCCATATATATTTTGTCAAATCATATATATTATCAAAACAATATACTCAACCAGGCAGCCGATAGGGCGGCCATACACCCGTTCTGAGTCTTGCGGAAAGGTGAATGCTTATGACTACATATGAGGAATTAATGATTATCTTAGCTATTGCTGGATTGATTGTGTCTATTCTGAATCTGAAAAATAAGTAAAGCCGCTCTGTCCTGGTAAGATAAGCGGCTTTACAAGTGCTTATTATCGCCGGAACGGGAAGCTGTAACCTTCCTTATCGGCTGTCTTGTTAAGTATATTATAGAAAAATGATACAATCTTGTCAACTGACTTTACCTCAGACTTGACCTAAAAAATAAAAACCCTTGAAAAATCAAGAGTTTTTAAGTGGAGCATACGGGACTTGAACCCGTGGCCTCCACACTGCCAGTGTGGCGCGCTCCCAACTGCGCTAATGCCCCAAACAATGGGTATTATAGCACGTAAATATGGGTTTGTCATCAAAAATTTTCAAATACATGATAAAATTTTCAAATACAATTTTGCCAAGTCTCCCTGGAATACAGTCATAACAGCCTGCCGGGAAATCCGGCAGGCTGTGCCATTACGAAACAAATATATAATTTGGATATCTGAGCATTTTACGCTTCTGTCGCCAGATACTTCTTCAGTCTGGTCCACACCAGCCAGGCGATCACACTGCCGATGGCTGCCGTGATCAGCTGTGTCACAGAAAAAGTAGCTTTCGCTGCCATCTGCATCTTTTCCGGCACACCGCTGCCAAAAAAGGGAAGCACTACATACCAGACAGAAAGCCACAAAAATCCGGCTTTCAGACAGGAACCGATGGCCAGTCCCAGTGGAAGCATCCTGTTTCTGAACAGCCAGGCAAATACTGCGATCAATGCATTACCGATCATGATCACCGGAAGCATCGCCGGCACCGCATTCACGATGGGCGTGGCACCGATCAGCATGGCAGTCAGCGGAGCCACCACAGCGATCAGCACGCCGCTATACCATCCACAGCTTAAGGAAGCCAGGATCAGAATGGCATTTACCATAGGTCCCGTGATATATACGGAAATCCCTTTCAAAAGCTGAAAAACGAGACACAATGCCAAAAGTATTCCTGTCTGCACCAGTTTCTTTGTTGTCATACCCTTTGCTGCCATATCTATTCCTCCGTCATCTTTTCACTTTTGTCAAATTTTTCCAGATCAGGGATCCAATCCGCATAGGTAGTATCTGCCGCCTGCGCAAAATCTGCCGCTTTCTGGGATTCTGCCAGAGCCTGCGCTGCCTTATTGATGGGACGTAAAGTACCCGCTCCGGCAATACAGCCACCGGGACAGGCCATGCCTTCCAGAAGATAACCATTGTACTTTCCTGCTTTGGCCAACATCAGCATTTTCTTACAATTATCCAGTCCCTCTGCACTGACTACTTTCACATCACGGCTGGGATCCAGTTTTTTAATGTAATTGACCACAGCCTTGGCCACTCCGCCGCTGGCGGCAAAGCCCCGGCCGTCACCGCTGGCCTCTCTGAGCGGCTTATCCTCAGGCAGATCCGCAAAGAAGATCTCCTTTGCATTAAACATTCCTGCCACTTCTTCAAAAGTCAACACGAAATCCACATAACTCTTTACGCTTCTGCGGCTGGCTTCCAGCTTTTTCGCCGCACAGGGGCCAACAAAAGCGATCTTGCAGTCCGGATGGTTTTTCTTGATCAGACGGGCCGTTAATACCATGGGGGTCAGTGCCATGGAAATATTGTCTGCCAGCTGGGGGAAAGATTTCTTTGCCATCATCGCCCATGCCGGACAGCAGCTGGTAGCCATAAAAGGCATCTTCTCCGGTACTTCATCCATAAAATCATGAGCCTCTTCTATGGTACACAGATCAGCTCCTACGGCAACCTCCGCCACATCAGTAAATCCCAATGCCTTAAATCCCGAACGGATCCTGGATTCTGTCATTTCCGGTCCAAACTGTCCGGCAATGGCAGGAGCCAAAATGGCATATACCGGCGTATCACTCTGAATAGCTTTGATCGTCTGATAAATCTGTCCTTTATCCACAATGGCACTGAACGGACAGTTCACCAGACACATACCGCAGGATACACATTTATCCTGATCGATCTCTGCTCTGCCATATTCATCGGAATGGATAGCCCCCATACCACAGGCTTTTGCACAGGGTCTCTCCTGCTTAATAATAGCATTATAAGAACAGGCATCCATACATTTGCCGCACTTGATACATTTCTCCGGATCGATCTGTGATTTGCCGTGAACGATACTGATGGCATCCTTCGGACAAACCTCTTTACAGGGATGCTCCAGACAGCCCTGACAGCCATCCGTCACATAAACTCTTTTTTCCGGGCAGGCATGACAGGCAAATTTGATGATATTGATCAGAGGCGGCTCATAATATTTCTCCTCGATCATACTCTCATCCAAACCCTTGGAAATGGGTGCATGCTCCGTCATAGGCCGCAGTGACATACCCATAGCCACTCTCAACCGCTCGCTTACAATGGCCCGCTCCAAAAAAATACTGTCACGGTATGTAGCGATCTCCCCAGGGATGATCTTATAGGGCAGCTCTTCCAGCTCCTGCCTGCCGCCGCCCTCATAGGCCAGCCGGGCAATCTCGGTAAAGATTTCTTTTCGAATCTGCGTTTTTTGTGAGAATATTCCTCGCATAGTCTTTTCCTCTCAGTAATATTATAATGATATCTGTTCAGTGCTTTCATAGATACACTTCGCAAGCCTGTAAAAATCGGCTGCACCGATAGTATTTTTTCACACCTGAATCATGCGCTTACGGCATCATCAGTAAGTGACTCAACCAGCTCTGAACAGTCACGTATCACGTTCAAATAATATCACATTTGCACTTCCCCCGTAAACCCCCGAAGGAATATCTATTATTCCATTTCTTCATATATAAATAAGGAGTGTCTGCAATCTCCTTAGCAATACACTCCTCATCTACTTATAGTTTAATATTCTTTAACGCATCCGCAAAAGCATTATTCACGGGTTCGCTGGCCTCTTTCGCCTGCTTTCGCATATAATTTGCCACATCCCGTTTGCTGACACCTTTGCCTTCTTTCGCGCGGCGTTCTTCAAAGGAACTCAGTTTCTCCTTATGGCCGCAGACACAGACAAACCGCTGGCCGTCTCCCTGTCCTACCAGATCCATCCGCTTATGGCATACGGGACACCGGGCGTTGGTGTGGCGGGCAATGGTTTCTCTGTGCCCGCACTCCCTGTCCTGACATACCAGCATCTTGCCATGTTTGCCATTGACCTCCAGCATAAATTTACCGCAGTCCGGACATTTTTTGCTGGTCAGGTTATCATGACGGAAGGTTCCCTCAGCTCCTTTGATCTCACCGATCAGATGCTTCGTATATTCCTGTATCTCCGCCATAAACTGCTGATCTTTTTCTTTCCCGGCGGCAATCCCTTTAAGTCTGAGCTCCCAGTCTGCCGTGAGCTCCGGTTTTTTCAGATCCTCCGGCACCAGTTTCAAAAGCTGGCGGCCTTTGGAGGTGATATGAATCTCGTTTCCCTTCTTCTCCATCAAAAAGCTTCCAAACAGTTTCTCAATGATGTCCGCCCGGGTGGCTACTGTGCCGAGACCGCCGGTCTCTCCCAGCGTTTTTGCCTGAGTACTGTTTTTATGGGTCATGTATTTCACGGGATTTTCCATGGCAGCGATCAGGGTACCCTCGGTAAAATACGGCGGCGGTGTGGTTTTCCCCTCCGTAACCGTCAGCCGATCCACCTTTACCCGGGATCCTTTCTTCCATTCTGCCAGAACCGGCGGTGCACCAAAAAAGCTGTCCGCAGTATCTTCCTCTTCATCCGGATCCGTGTAGCCGCTCTCATACGCCTCTCTCCAGCCGGGGAACTTTTCCACACTTCCCCTGGTCACAAAGGTTTCTTTCCCCAGAACAGCCTTAACCGAGATTTCTTCACTTTCGCATGCCGGAGACAGCACGGCCAGGAAACGGCGCACCACCATATCATAGATTTTTCTCTCCTCCACGCTCATATCTTCCAGACGCACATACTGCTCTGTTGGGATGATCGCGTGATGATCGGAAACTTTGGCATTGTCTGCAAAAGATTTATTGCCCTTGATATTCTGCCGTGACAGCTTTAATGCCAGCTTTTTATAGGGACCGACAGCACAGGCGGAAAGCCGCTCTGTAAGAGTCCCCACCATATCAGATGTAATATATCGGGAATCTGTGCGGGGATACGTCAGAACCTTGTGATTTTCGTAAAGGCGCTGCATGATATTTAAGGTTTCCTTTGCAGAAAAACCATATTTCGCATTTGCTTCTCGCTGCAGTGCTGTAAGATCATATAAGGCAGGTGCGAAACTCTTTTTGGATTTGTGAGAAATTTCCTCGATAATCACAGATTCCCCGGTGCATCCGGCATACAGGTTATCTATCTTCGCTTTATCAAAACTTCTGCGAGAACCGCTTTTATCTTCTGTCCAGGTAAAGGTCACGCCCTGGGCCACAGCCTTTATGCCATAATACGGCTGCGGCTTAAACTCACGGATTTCCTGTTCTCTGGCCGCAATAATGGCCAGCGTCGGAGTCTGCACACGGCCGCAGGACAGCTGGGCATTGTACTTGCAGGTCAATGCTCTGGTGGCATTGATGCCCACCAGCCAGTCCGCCTCAGCACGGGCCACCGCAGCACGGTACAGCGGATAATACTCTTTGCCCGGACGCAAACGAGAAAATCCCTCACGTATAGCTTTGTCCGTTACCGAAGAGATCCACAACCGTTTCAGAGGCTTATGACAATCCGCTTTTTCCAGGATCCACCGGGCTACCAGCTCACCTTCCCGTCCCGCATCTGTGGCAATGATAATATCCTCCACATCTTTACGATAGATCTGCTCTTTTACCGCCCGAAACTGGGCAGACGTCTGGCGGATCACCACCAGCTTCCATTTTTCCGGCATAATGGGCAGAGGCTCCATCTCCCATTTCTGGTATTTCTTATCGTACTCCTCCGGATCAGCCAGTGTCACCAAATGGCCAAGCGCCCAGGTCACGATATATTCCTGCCCTTCCATATAGGTAGCCGCCTTTTTCTGACACCCCAGCACCCGGGCAATATCTCTGGCTACCGAAGGCTTTTCTGCAATAACTAAATGTTTCATTTCCAACTCTCTTCTATCTCTCTGATGCGTTCGTGCAAAAACTCGTTAACAGGTACCAGAATGTTCTTTTCCTTTGCTCTTCGGATCACGGTTCCTGCAAACATCTCCACCTCTGACGGGCGATGTGCTACCGCATCCTGCTGCATGGAAGGAATTCCTGTGGGCGACAGTGTCTTTAAAATATCCACATACATATTCAGATCCTGTTCTTTAAGAGGAATTTTCTCACTGTTTGCCAGTGCCACCACCTCCCGCATGGCAGAGATCATGGTACGGTTGGCCTCCCCCGGGATCAGACAGCCATGATAATTGGTGTTAAAAGCCATACAGCACTGATTAATGCCTACATTCAGCATAAACTTGCTCCAGAGCCGGTACATGATATCCTCTTCCCGTACATAGGGCATGTGTATCTCTTCAAAATAGGCCTGGACTGCGTCCACATTTTCTTTCTGTTCTTCATAGCGGGCACCGATATGCAGTTCGCCCATCTGCGTGAATCTGAGATTTTCCCCGGATTTCATAGCGTCCATGCCCTGAGCTACAGTGTAGATCAGTTTTTCCCGTCCGAAGCGTTTCTCCAGGATTTCCTCGCTGTCAATACCATTCATCACGGACATGATGATGGTATGATCATCTACGCAATTTGCCATATCCTCCATGGCCGATGCCAGACCGTTGTATTTTACGGCCACCATCACGAGGTCTGCCGGTTTTGCCTCCCTGCAGTCGCAAAGGGGCATCTCATAGGCTTTGCCGTTTTTGTAAAACAGCTTTCCGGCATATTTTCCCACTCGCTGAGTATTCATAATAAACTGCACAGGATGCTCCGCATCGATGCATTGCGTACCATACAGAATGCCCAGGGCACCCATGCCAATAATGGCTACGTTCTCTATCTTTTTCATAGGTATTCTTCTCCTTTTTTATTCAGGTTCTATCATAACATAGCCAGCATTAAAATACTATCCTGCTGTTTTCTGAAACATTATGTTGCGCTTTCACTCTACGGGTTATCAAAAGGGACTGCTTCAAATGAAACAGCCCCTTTGATCTACTGGCATTTATTTTCATATATTTCGGAAATAATTCCCTGATTAATTCAATGCGGATAACACAATTCATTCCAAATGATCAACCGCATACTGTGCTTCTTCTTTGGTGAATTTTTCACCATATTCAGAAATCAGCTGATCATAAATCGCCGATGGGGACATATCCATATCCTGGTAACTTTTTGCCTTTGCCAGTGCATTGGCACTATAGTCGGCTTCAAGATGATCCACTGCGTACTGAGCCTCTTCTTTTGTAAACTGTTCTCCATACTCAGAAATCAGCTGATCGTAAATCCCGCTTTTTGACATATGCATCGTATTGCTGTAATCTTCAGCCTTTTTTAATGCATTGGCATTCCAGTCAATATCCACATGCTCCATGGCATAGTCTGCTGCTTCTTTCGTAAACTGCTCTCCATATTCCGAAGTCAGTTGATCATAGATCCCCTTTTTTGACATGTGCATGATCTGTGCATAGGATTCAGCTTTTTTCACGGCTGATTTATATTCTGAAGATATTTTTTCCTCCTCCTGAGCGTTCTCTGCCTCTTCCGGCTGTTCCGGCACAACAACCTCCACTATACTTTTTGAAGAAACTTCAGCTGTATCTGTATGAGAAGTATCTTTAGAAACTGTTTCCCCAGAAGATACTTCCTTTTTCTGAGCTTCGTCCGTTTCCGCTGTTGTCTTAGCCGTGCCTGTTCCGCCTCCTGCAGCAGCTGCGCAAACAATCACTGCGACAATCACCCAGAACCACCATTTTTTAAACACAGGTTTTTTATTCTTTGCTCCGCAATGCGGACATATTTTTGCGGCAGCCGCGATCTCCTGCCCGCAATGTTTGCAAGGTATCATTTTTTTGTTTTCCATTCGTATTCTCCTTTTCTTTTGTTTTTTTCTGCAGCCATTATTCCTGCACTCCACTGGTCCGCAACGGCTCCATCCCGTTTTTCTTCAATAAGGTGTTAGCATCAATAATGCTACCCGGCCGCTCATTAAAGATGATCATCAGCAGCGCATCTCTGGGAATCTTGGCATACAGCTGCGGCATCTCGTATTTCCGCAGAGCTTTCTGTGTTTCCTCCAGCGTACACTCTGCAGCATAACAGATCCTGAGGATCACATCCCGCTGCTTTGTATGCTTTTCCCCGGACAACAGCTTATAGCCGTATCTCTCCGGTATATCCGCCAGCAAGAATACCTTTTGCTGCGTCAATCCCTTTTCTCTGAGCAGATCCTTGATATACACTGAAAAAGAATCCATCTCCATATTCATATCGTCCCTATTTTCATGGTAAAATTTTTCAAAGTCGCTGACATGCGTACTTCCCAGTGCATTTTCCAGTTCTTTTGTGCTTTTTTTACTCATTAGCCTCTCCAATCTGCTATAATAATATCCAGCATATCACGAAAGGAATGATAGTTTGGATATTTCAAAACGCCTTGCCCTTTCCTATTACAAGACGATCGCCGTGCTCAATGAAGACCACCATGTCAGTCTGGTGCAGCACCAGAGCACGAAAAAAATCTATGTCAAAAAAATTCTGGATATATATCATCTTCCGGTCTACGAATATCTGTCCAGCCATCCCATCACCGGAATCCCCCGGATCATTGATTTTGCCGAGGAACAGGGCCAGCTGACGGTGATCGAGGAATATATCTCGGGCTTTTCCCTACAGGAAAAAATCGAAGAAAGATCTCTTACCGTCGCTTCCGTGACGCGATATCTCCGGGAACTCTGTGATATTCTGGAACAGCTTCACAGTGTCGATCCGCCCATTGTACATCGGGATATCAAACCCACTAATATCATGATCACCCATACTGATCATGTGGTACTTCTGGATTTTAATGCCGCCAAATATTATTCTGAAAAATCAGCTGCCGACACGATGCTGTTGGGGACCCAGGGGTATGCAGCACCGGAACAGTATGGTTTTGGCTCATCCTCACCCAGAACAGATATCTACGGATTGGGTATAGTCCTGCAGGAGTTATGCACAGTGCTTCCTGATATTCCGAAGAGTTTTTCACAGATTGCAGACAAATGTACCCAGATGGATCCAAAGGATCGTTTTGCTTCCGTTACCGAAGTCAGAAATGCTTTGCCTGGCACAGATGATTCGTCCAAAAGTGCTCCTGCTTCTTCCACACGCTCTGTCGGAGCAGCTTCCCTGAGCAGGCGTAAGATTCTTCCTCCCGGTTTTCGTTCCAAAACTCCGTGGAAAATGATCACTGCATCCATCAGCTATAGTATTATTCTGTGGCTGGCGTTTTCTCTCGTAACGAAAGATCCCGCCGGCAATGTACTTGCCATTGGTCCACAGTGGTTTGAACGAATCTTTTTTCTTCTTATAGAATTGTCTGTTGTGTGCATTACCTGCGATTATCTCCATGTCCAGCGTCTTTTCCATCTGCAGCATATTCGGCAGCCCGTTCTCAGATGGCTGTGTGTCATCGTTGTAGATGTGGGCATCGTATTTTTTCTGATGCTATGTATGCTGGAACTGGAATCTGTGATATTTCCCGGATGATGGTATTATAGCATTTATCCTGTTAATATGTTGCCACCGCTGCGGTGGCAATTTTATTTCTTATGTGTTTATTTTCAAGTACATTACCTTTTTCTTTGTATCTATTCAATGCCTTCACAAATACTATTCGCTCCTGGCAATCGACTGCATAAAAGTGAATCATGTTCTTACTGCATCATCAGCAAGTGATTCGACCTGTCCTAAATTGTTGCTCTTTAGCAAAAAAACGCCTGATCGGCTAAGATTTATCCCTCAGGATACTATCCCCATGCTGATCAGGCGGTTTCTTATTTGGATTGCTTTTTATTCTGACTTTTTCTTTAGAATTTTCACTGCTGTACCATAGGCCACCATCTCAGCCGCTCCCTGCATCACCTGGGATGAACCGTACTGAATACCGATAATCGCGTCTGCGTCCATGGCTTTTGCCTCATCTACCATACGCTTTACCGCGATCTGCCGGGCCTCATTGAGCATTTCGGTGTAACCAACGATCTCACCGCCCACCAGACCTTTCATGCCGGCCATAAAATCTCTGCCGATATTTTTTGACTGTACCACAGTTCCCTTTACCATACCCAGGGCCTCAATCTCTTCACCCGGAATATACTCAATACTTAGAAGCTTCATCTTCTTCTCCTCCTTTGATTTCTTTCATTCTGCCGACAGCCGCTACAACAATACCAATGATCACGAGGCAAAAGATACCTACCGTGACCCAGAAAACTCCTGCTGGTGCCGGATCTTCGTTGTTGGCCCACATCACGAGACAGATCATCAGACCAAAGAAAATGATCATGACAACAGCCGCGCCAACGGCTCCCATCGTCTTTTTTCTGCGGATATCCGTTTTCTTTACATCCATAAACGTTGTCCCCTCCTTTTCACATATATCGATCTGTTCCAGCCAGACATCCGAAGAAATGGTATCCAGCGAATCTCCTGCCTGGGACATCCGTTCACAGAAGCTGCTCATGTTTATGTAATCCCTTCCGCGACGTCTCAGAATTTCCGTCTGCAGATCCAGACAGCTTTTCAGTGAACATTTCTTTTCACAAACAGCCCGGATACTTTCGAGAGAAAGATCCAGCTTGCTCAATGTCCAAAACCATCTCCGTGACAGCTCTTATTTGGACTTTTTCGCCTTTTTTCTTAGCCTACGTCCATAATTACCTGCACGGCTGCCCTTATTTGGACTTTTTCGCCTTTTTTTCTTAGACAACGTCCATAATTACCTGCACGGCTGCCCTTATTTGGACTTTTTCGCCTTTTTACTTAACCTACATCCAAACTGGGCTTCTGTTTTATTCTTGTGTGGATGTTTAACACATTTATTTCAAAAAAGGTCCAAAGAATTTTAATATTCTTTTCCAAATCGCATGCTCCATACATGCGTTACTGATTTCTTTCCATTTCGTCAAAAGAAAAAAGTCATACACCAATGAACCACTTCCATTGATGTATGACTTCTCTTTTACTTTCTCATCTTTGGTCCAAACAGCAGACTGGCAATCCAGCCGAAAATAATGGCAGACGAAATACCTGCGGCCCCGGCCGTAAACCCACCGGTAAACAGACCGAGGAAACCATCCTTATCCACCGCTTCCTTCACGCCCTTCCACAGCACGTTGCCAAATCCCAGAAGCGGTACCGACGCTCCCGCCCCCGCGAAATCCTGAAAAGCGTCATATATGCCCAGCGCTCCCAGAACTGCTCCCGTACATACCAGGATCACCATGACCCGTCCGGGCAAAAGTTTCGTTTTATCCAGAAGGATCTGCACCAGCGCGCAGATCGCACCGCCAACAACAAATGCCAGAATATAATCCATACAAGCCTCCTTTTCATATGCTCAATTCTATACTGATGTCACTCCATCATTACCTTTTCCGTTTAAGCTTCACTTCACAGCTCTGCATTTGCGATTTTCTTCTAAGATTCTCTACACCGCCTCAATACGCACCGCATGAGCAATAGCCGGTATCGTCCGCCCCTGAGCAAAGCTTACCTTGGACAGTAACGCACCTGTCGGTACAAAAAGTACCCTTTTCCATCCCTCTTCCTTCATCCGAGGCAAGATAAATGCCGTCAGAACCGACGCTGCGCACCCACAGCCTGTGCCACCGGAATGTACGTCCTGTTTTTTGATATCGAATATTCTTAGTCCGCAGTCATCATGACGGCCCTCAATATCATAAGACTTCTTCGCCAGTTGCTCGATCAGTATCTGACTGCCAATGATGCCCAGATCTCCTGTAAAAATGGCATCATAATCTTCCGGCCCACAGCCCATATCCTTAAAATGTGCGGCAATAGTATCCACCGCCGCCGGAGCCATGCAGGCTCCCATATTGAAGGAATCCTTCATACCATAATCCACGATCTTCCCCGGCGTTACTGCTGTGATGGCCAAAGGCTTCTTTCTGCGCCCCAGCACACAGGCACCTCCTCCGGTCACTGTCCAGCCGGCAGACAGCGGACGCTGATTTCCATACTCCAGCGGGAAGCGAAATTCTTTTTCAGCACTGGCAAAATGGCTGGAGGTCACACACATCACATAGTCTGCTGCCCCGGATGCCACCATACTGCTGCCAAGGATCAAAGTTTCTCCCATAGTGGAGCAGGCGCCGAAAACGCCAAAATAGGGGATTTCCAGCTTAGCCATACCAAAAGAGCTGGCCACCCCCTGAGCCTCCAGATCTCCGGCAAACAGATATCGGATCTGTGTCCGCTCCAGACCACTCTTTTTCAGTGCTGTTTTGGCCGCCCGAATCTGCAGTTCGCTTTCTGCTTCTTCCCAGCTGTTCTCCCCAAACATAGGATCAGCTACTACCTCGTCAAACAGCTTGCCCAGGGGACCGTCCCCTTCTTTTTTTCCTACCACCGATCCTTCTCCTTCGAAAAACACCGGTACGTCATATACAATACTTCTGTCACCTTTTTGCATAGGCACCTCCGAAACGTATCTTTAACGTATCTGTTCTGAACAGTTACTCTTTAACATGTTTCTCTTCAGATACCAGTATGCGCCGTTTCTGACAGAAAATACCTGCCTGCGGTGGAATTTTTTACGGCAAGCAGCGCGATTAAGAAAGACGAAAACAGGATAAGATTCTGAAATGTAAAAAGCACTTGCCAAAACATCCTGAAAAAAGAACCAGTCCCGGCTCGCAGACACTCCTCTGCAGCCCGGGGCTGGTTCTTTATTCAAAACTCATTTTAATACGACTTCAATTCCTTCCAAAGCTGATTATAATACCGCTCATCCTCTTCTCCGAGATACTTATACACCTCACATTTACTTAAGGTCTCCTCGTCCGGGAAGATCGTATAATCCTCTTTTGTCTCGTCATCCAGTTCCTCATAAACGGCCTGGTTGGGGGTTGCGTAGTAGATATAGTCAAAATTCATCAGGCCCACATCCACGCGGTTCATAAAGTCAATGAATTTCTCCGCAGCCTCCTTATGCTTTGCTGTTTTCGGGATCATCCAGCAGTCAAACCAGATATTGGATCCTTCCTTCGGTACACAGTAGTCCAGATCCTCATTGGCATCCATGGCGGCAGTGGCATCACCGGAATAGATGACCGCCATGGCCGCGTCACCGGAGATCATGGCGTCTCTTGACTCATCCACCAGGTATGCCATCACCAGCTTTTTCTGATCAAACAGCATCTGCTGAGCTTCCAGCAGTTCATTTTTATCCACGGTATTAATGGAAGCTCCCATCAGCTTCAGCGGCACGATAAAGGCATCCCGCATACTGTTTTCCATGATCAGCTGATCACTGTAGTTCTCATCCCAGAGGATTTCCCAGCTGTCCACCTCTTCTCCCACCATTTCCGTATTATAGCAGATACCTACGGTTCCCCAGAAATACGGTACAGCATACTCATTATTCGGATCAAAGGATTTGCAGAAATCCAGATACGTGGGATCCAGATTATCATAATTCTCCATAGAGGAAGTATCGATCTTCTGCAGTTCCCCTGCCAGGATCATTTTTTCTATCATATAATCCGATGTACAGATCAGATCGTAATTGATAGCGCCTGACTGGTACTTCGTGTACATGTCCTCGGGAGTGACATACTCTTCGTATTTGACCTTGATCCCGGTCTCCTCCTCGAACATATCCAGGACACTTCGCTCTATATAATCGCCGTAATTAAAAACGATAAGTGTATTGTCATCCTCAGCTGCCGCAGATTCATTTTGACCCGCGCCGCAGCCGGTGACAGTAAGGCATGCCGCCATAGCAGCTGCCAGTATTGCATACTTTTTCATGGGCACCTCCTAGTAAACCTTCATCTCGTCCTGTTTTGCCCCGATCCGGTTGACCACAAAAAGGATCAGAAGGATCGCCAGAAACAGCAGGGTAGACATGGCATACATCTCCGGGTTGATACCGCGGCGCACCTCCTGGTACAGCATCGTGGAAATCGTGTTGATGCCGGCACCTTTGGTAAAATACGTGATAATAAAATCATCCAGAGAAATGGTAAATGCCATCAAAAATCCCGCCATAATGCCCGGCATCAGTTCCGGAAGAACCACCTTGATAAAAGCATATACCGGTCCCGCGCCCAGATCCAGTGCCGCCTCATAGGTGGTCTTACTGGCAGAGCGAAGCCGCGGGTTTACATTCAGGATCACATAGGGAATCCCCAGCGTCACATGACCGATCAGCATGGAGGTATAGCCCAGTTTCATAAACCGCACAAAAAGCAGCATGATGGCGATACCGGTAACAATATCCGCATTCAGCATGGGAATGTTGGTGACCGTACCGATCACTGCCTGGCTTCTTTTGCTCATCACCGTCATACCGATACAGGCAAAAGTTCCCAGCAAAGTGGCAATCAGTGCCGCCGATGTAGTCAGCATCAGCGATGTTTTCACTGCGTCGATCACTGCCTCATTCTGAAACAGCTGCACATACCAGTCCAGCGTAAAGCCGCCCCATATGGTACGGGCCTTGGAAGCATTAAAGGAACACACGATCAGTACCGCAATGGGCGCATACAAAATCGTGAAGATCAGTCCCACATAAAATTTCTGGAGAAAGGATTTTGTTTTTACCATATCATCTGTCCCTCCCCTGATTTATCGTATTTATTCATAATGGCCATACTGATAAAAATGAAGATCATCAGTACAATGGAAAGACCGGAACCCAGATGCCAGTTATTCGTCAGAGAAAATTCCTGATCGATAACATTACCGATCAGAAGCACCTTGGATCCGCCCAGGATATCCGCAATAACGAACTCGGAGATTCCCGGAATAAAGACCATGATAATACCGCTTAAGACCCCCGGCAGGGACAGCGGCATGATTACATGCATGAATACGGTTTTCGTATCCGCGCCCAGATCCCGGGCTGCATCAATGACATTTCGGTCGATTTTGCACATGACATTATAGATTGGCAGGATCATAAACGGCAGATACTCGTAGACCATACCGATCAGGATCGCTGTCTTGGAATACATAATGTGCAGCGGGCCGATACCGAAAAATCCCAGGATTGCATTCAAAATGCCGGTATTGGCCAGGATCATCTGCAGCGCCATGATGCGCAGCAGGAAATTGATCCACATGGGCAGCATAAACAGCATGATGATGGTGCCGCTCTTATTTCCACCCATATTGCTTAAGATATAAGCCAGCGGATAGGCGATCACCAGACTGATCAGTGTACTGCCAAGGGCGATCAGTACCGACTCCCACAATGCTTTGGCATGGATAGGATCAGCAATGGCCAAAAGATTGTCCAGTGTAAAGCTGCCGCTGTCATTCGTCAGACCATAATACAGGATCATCAGAAGCGGCAGGATAATAAAGCCCACAGCCCACACAAGATAAGGGCCTGTCAGCAGTTTTCTTTTATTCGTATTCATCCGGATCCACAGCTTTCTCGTCATCGGACGCAGGTTTATTCATAATCTGGATATTGAAAGGATCCACAAACAGACTCACCTTTTCTCCCGGCTGACGGGCAACCGTACTCTGTACCAGCCATTCGTAGCCGTTGGCCATGACTTCCATTTCGTAGTGTACACCCTTGAAAATCAGATTGGTAACTACACCGTCCAGCACGCCTCTGCCCGGGGCTCCAAGGATCAGATCCTCGGGACGGATCACTACGTCTACCGGCTGGTTGGTGCCAAATCCTGTATCCACACAGACAAAACGAACACCGAGAATCTCCACCAGCTTGTCCTGGATCATAATACCGTCGATAATATTGCTGTCACCGATAAAGTCTGCGACAAAAGCATTCTCGGGCTCATTATAGATATCTTCCGGTGTACCCATCTGCTGGATATAGCCCTGGTTCATGACTACCACTGTATCGGACATGGTCAGTGCTTCCTCCTGATCGTGGGTAACATAAACGAAAGTAATGCCCAGCTCATTTTTCAGACGCACCAGCTCGTACTGCATCTCCTGGCGAAGCTTCAGATCCAGTGCTCCCAAAGGCTCGTCCAGAAGCAGTACCTTAGGCTCATTCACGATAGCACGGGCAATAGCTATACGCTGCTGCTGTCCGCCGGACAGGGACATGGGATTTCTTTTCTCATATCCCTCCAGATTGACTAGCTTTAAAGCATAGGAAATTTTATCGCGGATATAAGCGTCTGTTTTACCACTGATTTTCAATCCGAAGGCAATATTTTCCGCCACATTCATATGGGGAAACAGTGCGTATTTCTGAAATACCGTATTCAGATTTCGCTTGTTCGGCGCCAGGTTGGTAATATCCTTACCATCAAATATGACCTTACCCTGATCCGGCGTGACAAATCCGCCAAGGATCCTTAAGGTGGTGGTTTTACCGCAGCCGGATGGTCCCAGCAGCGTCAGAAATTCATTTTCATGGATGGTCAGATTCAGATCATCCAGTACCATCTCTCCGTCAAAGGATTTGGAGATGTGTTCAAGGTCAATCAAAGGCTGTCTGCTCAACGCTTACTCCTCCTGTGCAAGTAATGATACGCCGATGCTAAAAGCTCGGCGGTGTGCTGACCCAGATCAGCACGGCTCCAGTGTCGGATCTTACATAATGTCTGGCCGACGGGATAAAATAAAAAGATTCCCCTTTCCTTACCGGGATCTTTTTTTTGCCCAGACGGATGGTGATTTCTCCCTCGATCACATAACCGAACTCCTCTCCCTCGTGGGGATTGTCAGGATAAGAGGAACCACCGGGCTCAAGCGTAAGTCTGATGGGCTCCATCTTATTTTTCTGGGCATTTGGGATGATCCATTCGATCCTTGCTTTGCAGTCCGGCTCTTCTTTCACGAAGTAATCCTCTTCTGAAAAAGCGATTTTGTCGTCTGTCTCATCCTGAAAAAACGAGGCGATATCCGTACCGAGGCACTGCAGGATATCCACCAGAGTGGCAATGGAAGGTGAGGTCAGATCGCGCTCCAGCTGGGAAATAAATCCTTTCGAAAGCTCTGTGCGGTCGGCCAGCTCCTCCTGTGTCAGACCTTTCTGTACCCGAAGATCCTTCAGTTTGCTGCCGATTTCCATAAAAACCTCCTGCCGTTTTCTTTACATTGATTTTAGGTAATATTAAAATTGCAGTTTAGTAAAACTAAACTTAACAAAATGCATTATATGCTTTTTTTTATAAATGTCAATGGGTTTGGGGGATTTTGTTGAATTTTGTGTAGAGCGTGGCTACGGCAACTGGGCAGTCCTCCAGGGTATATAGAATCCTCGTGCTCCTGCTGCGCTCGCTCCGAGCCTGTAGTCTCGGAGTCGTGCTCGCTAAAGTCGCGCGATGCTTCTATATACCCTGGAGGACTGCCCAGTTGCCGTAGCCACGCATTTACGTTTTGGCTTTATTTAGAGGCGGCCGTGTTTAAAGCGGCGGATCATTTCTCGGGTGAGGCTGGAGTAGTCTGCGATTTCGGGGATTTCTTCCGGTTTTAACCATACGGCGGTTGACAGTTCGTTTTGATCCAGTTCGATCTTGTGGGTGCCGTCCAGGCGGGCGGTGTAGCCCAGCATCAGGTTACCGTCGAAGCCCCAGGGCTGACTGCCGTAGTAGCGGATGTTTTTTATATGCAGACCGGTCTCTTCGAAGACTTCACGGGCTACACATTCTTCGGCAGTCTCACCTATTTCTATGAATCCGGCTACCAGGGCGTAGGCTGCGGTCTTTCTGCCGGCGTATTTTGTCAGCAGGAGTCTCTCGCCGTCGGTTACGGCTACGATGATCGCGGGAGAGATTTTTGGAAACATCATGTATCCGCAGGAGGGGCAGCGCATCATGCGCTGATTTTCATCATGTTTTGCCCGATTTCCGCAGCAGCCGCAGAACTGTACGGATGCGTACCAGCGGTACAGATGAAGAGCCGTCATTCCGGCAAAGGCTTCACTGACGGGCTGTTTATCTCTGAGCTGGATTGCCGTCACGGCCTGAAAGCCTTCGTATTCTGTCTCTGTAAAGAGCGGCTCTGCCAGAAAATATCCGCGGCCGCTCAGGGAGAACAGATACACATACCGACCGATTTTGTTCTTTACCTGGGCATACCGTGGGTAGCTGATCTGTCCATTTTTTGTCGAAAGAAGCAGTCTGCCTTCAAAGAACAGCATTATGCTGCTGTCGTCCTGTATGTTTTCTCTTCGATACTGGTTATCCAGAATCTCCGGTGCTATTTCGTGTATCATGTTCACTCCTCCTCGTTTATGCTACGAATACTCATTTACTTAACTACAACGCGTCAGATGAAATTCAGGCAAGCCACAGTGTAGGATATTTAGTATTTGCCGCATATGCGAAAGGCTGCCACGTCTGATTGTGACAGCCTCCGATATTTCTTATTTTTCCTGCTGCATTTCCTGGATCATCCGCGGCATACAGCCTGTGCCGTAGTCCATCACCCGCTTCACTCTGCTGATGGTCGCTGTGCTGGCACTGGTCTTCTCCAGAATCTCCAGGTATACTTTATTCTGCAAAAGAAGGCTCATCACTTCGTAGCGCTGCTCCATCGCAGAAAGCTCTGTGGGTGAACAAAGATCCTCAAAAAACGAGATACACTCATCCACATCCTGAAGCTTCAGGATAGCCTCATACATTTCTTTGAAACGTTCCTTCTTAATGATCTTTGCCATAGTTATTTCCCTGCCCCTACATTACTTTTTTCGTGTTCTAACAGACACGTGCTATCTGTTATATTAACACGTTAAACTGTTTTCGTAAACCTCAATATTTAATACAATCGCGTGGTCCACTTTGTACAGTCAATAACCCGCGTAGCCAGTCCTTCATAGAATTCCGGCTCATGGCAAACCATCAGAATACTGCCCTTGTACGCCAAAAGCGCTCGTTTCAGTTCATCTTTGGCATCCACGTCCAGATGATTGGTAGGCTCGTCCAGCACCAGCACGTTGCTGTCACGGTTGATCAGCTTGCAAAGACGTACTTTAGCCTGCTCGCCACCGCTCAGTACCTTGACTTTGCTCTCAATATGCTTGGTGGTCAGACCACACTTTGCCAATGCCGCCCGAACCTCATACTGGGAAAATCCCGGAAATTCTTTCCACATTTCCTCGATACATGTGGTATCGATGCTCTGGTCCATCTCCTGCTCAAAATAGCCGATCTGCAGAAACTCTCCCTGCTCTACCGTTCCTGAAATGGACGGGATCAATCCAAGAAGACTTTTCAGCAAGGTTGTTTTACCGATACCGTTGGAGCCCGTCAGCACGATCTTTTCGCCGCGTTCCATCTGGATATTCAGCGGGGAGGACAGGGGTTCATCGTAACCGATCACCAGATCTCTCGTCTCAAAGATATAGCGTCCCGGTGTTCTGGCCTCCTTGAAATGAAACTCCGGCTTCGGTTTTTCTGCCGCCAGCTCGATCACATCCATGTTGTCCAGCTTTTTCTGACGGGACATGGCCATATTTCTGGTGGCAACACGGGCCTTGTTTCTGGCCACAAAATCCTTAAGATCTGCGATTTCCTTCTGCTGCTTATTGTAGGCCGCCTCCAGCTGGGCCTTTTTCATGGCATATACTTCCCGGAATTTGTTGTAATCTCCGGGATAACGGTTCAGCTCGCCGTTGTCCATGTGATAGATCAGATTGATCACACTGTTCAGGAAAGGAATATCGTGAGAGATCAGAATAAATGCGTTCTCATAATCGTTGAGGTACCTCTTCAGCCATTCGATATGTTCCGCATCCAGATAGTTGGTGGGCTCGTCCAGCAGGAGAATATCCGGTTTTTCCAGCAAAAGCTTGGCCAACAGCACCTTTGTCCTCTGTCCGCCGGACAAAGCAGTGACATCCGTATCCAGCCCCAGATCCAGAAGTCCCAGTGCCCGGGCGACCTCCTCCACCTTACTGTCGATCATATAAAAATCATGAGCATCCAGAAGGTCCTGCAGTGTACCGGACTCCTCCATTAAGGCATCCATCTCTTCCGGGGAAGCCTCGCCCATCAGACCATAGACCTCATTCATTCGCTCTTCCATCTCAAAAAGAAAATCAAAGGCCGAAGCCAGCACGTCCCGGATCGTCATACCAGGTTTTAACACCGTGTGCTGATCCAGATATCCCACACGGACGCGCTTCGCCCATTCTATTTTTCCTTCATCCGGCATCAGTTTGCCGGTAATAATATTCATAAAGGTCGATTTTCCTTCACCGTTAGCGCCGATAAGGCCGATGTGTTCCCCCTTTAATAAGCGAAAAGATACATCGGTAAAAATCGTGCGGTCGCCAAAACCGTGGCTTAAGTGTTCTACGTTTAATATGCTCATGGGGTAGTTCTCCTGTAGTTCTTTTGTTGTGACTCTTGCTTTGTAGTTCTATCTGATTCGTTAATTAGTT
The DNA here is from genome assembly GCA_945827805.1 of uncultured Lachnospiraceae bacterium. Classification (GTDB taxonomy): domain Bacteria; phylum Bacillota; class Clostridia; order Lachnospirales; family Lachnospiraceae; genus UBA11957. The sequence goes on along the minus strand of CALZOU010000003.1, from coordinate 14,309 downwards.
TTTTCATGTGGCTTTTCCGTATGGCTATCTCTATATAGCTTTTCCGTAAGGCTTTTTCTATACAGCCGACTTAGTTCTCTATATATTATTTTCTATGCCAGCCTTCGTCCATCATAACGGAAAAAACGTAAGATAGCAAGCCAGGAAATAATTTCCTTGTTAGTGTCCACTTTTGGACTTTTTCTGCTCGTTTCGCTGTTTTTGTCCAATCAGAGCCTTGTTTGCATTGATTTTTGGACTTTTTTCTACTCTTTTCGATTTTATTGTCCAAGCAGAACCTTATTGGCATTGATTTTTGGATCTTTTCGGCTTGTTTCGCTGTTATTTGTCCATCTATTACTCTTCGTAATACAAAAAGTGCGGCAAAAACTGTATGAACACATCAGGTCTTGCCGCACTCTCTTTAAAATACATTTATTACGCTTCTGTCTTCTTCGGATCCACATGCACCATGCAGTGCTTTACATCCACAAACTTCTCCTCGATGGCATCGTGTACATTTCTGGCAATGTCGTGGGCTTCTTCCAGCGTTTTCTGCCCGTCAGCCTCAATGACTACATCAAGATATATACGGGAACCGAAAAGCCGCGTATTCACCACTTTTACGCCTTCTACACCATCTATACTGCCGATCAGCTGCTTCATGGCCTCCACCGTTTCTGCGTCACAGGCATGATCCACCATCTTGTCAACAGCATCTTTAAAAATATCGTAAGCCGCCTTCAGAATAAAAATGCAGATCACAACACTTGCCACAGAATCCATGATTGGGAAACCAAAGCGGGCAAAGGCGATACCGATCAGCGCACCCACAGAGGAAAGGGCGTCACTTCTGTGGTGCCAGGCATCCGCCTTCAGTGCTCCGGATTTGATCGTTTTTGCTGTGTGCATCGTATAATGAAACATCCACTCCTTTACCACTATAGAAATCACAGCCGCCCACAGTGCCAGTACTCCCGGAACAGTCAGACTGGCATAATCTCCGCTTACGATATTCTTGAGCCCTGCCGAACCGATACCCACACCAGTCAGTGCCAGCATCACCGCCAGAATGATCGCCGCCACACATTCCATTCGTTCGTGGCCATAGGGATGTTCTTCATCCGCCTGCTTGCCGGAAATATGCACACCGATCATCACAATGACGGTACTGAACACATCTGATGCAGAATGAATGGCATCAGAAACCATGGCACCGGAAGATGCCACAAGACCGGCAATCAATTTTAACATGGACAATGCCACGTTGACCACTATACTGACGGTGGACACTCGCATGGCAGCTTTTTGCTCCTGCTTCTGAAGTTCCTGTTTTGTCGTCGTATGTTCACTTGATAAATGTTCACTTATCATCTGATTGCTTGCTGCATGTTCATCTGTTATCTGTTTACCTGTTGTGCTCATATTTACCTCCAAAGATATTCTCTCATTTTGCACAGGCAATCTGCCTGTTTTGGTCCCTGTCTTTTTTGGCACTTGCATGGCAATAAAAAAGACACCTGCGGGACGCAGTAAAAGTATCTACTGTCCCACAGATGCCTGTAATCATCTGCTGTCACAACATCCAAGTGACCCGGCCATCCCGGCAATCATGAACCGGCGCCTGTTCAGTTTGTACTGTAGCAATATGCAGTGCAAAGAGTTCTTTCTCCATAAGATATGTAAAATAACAAAAAAAGTCAACACTAAATTTTTTAAGCCTGTGCTTAGATTTTTAAGTCATAACTTATTCGTATCACTGTGTTTCAAACGGCCGGTTGACAAATCTTTCGTTCTTGTCACGATAATATTCCTGCATCTGCCCGGCGATCTGCTCCAGTTCTTCATAAAGCTCCCGGGCCGATACCCGAACGGCACCGTGTCCCATAACGATCACCTGCTCCAGGGCATCAGAAGTGGCCACCCGCACCCGATGCTTCTTTGCCAGCTCCTTCGACGTCTTTTCGATATAGGCGTCTGCAGTCTGGGCCTCTTTTGTATACACCACATGGATATTGTGATACATGCCCACCTCACCGGTGCCGCCTTTGACCTTATAGGCGTCAAATACGCAAATCAGTTCACAATGGGTAAAGCCCTGATAATTGCACAACATATCCATCAGCTTAAGCCGGGCAGCATCCAGATTGTCCTTCGCCAAAGTTTTTAACTCATCCCAGGCAAAGATAATATTATAGCCATCCACCAGAAGATAATCCTTCTGTTCTCCAAGCGGACGGGCATGACTCTCTCTGTAGGCTGCCGTCGCAGCCGCAGATGCTTCACTTTTCGTGCTTCGCCCATAACTTACCCGGTGGTAGGATGGGATTACCCTCTCACCTTTTGATCCAAAAGTACGGTTAAAGATTTCCTCCAATTCTCTGTCTTCCTTCCAGGAGCCATACAGAGAATGATCCTTTGGCACCGGCCGGTTCTCAACCTGTGGTACGAAAATTTCTTTCTCCGTTTCATCTTCCTCCGGGTGCCATCCGCTCTCCACATGCATATAATCGGGCACCTGATCCCATCGCACAATAAAACCGGCTCCATGGGAACAGAACACAGAATCCGGTGTATTCTCCACATCACTTTCCGGATCATAGCCAATAGAAGCGATCACTTCATCCGCATTATGGCAGGGTTCATAGCCTTTGAGACTGCAGTTAAAACGTCCACGGCCTCTGGTATAGGCATGCACTTCTGTCATATATTCACGCATTTCCGACACAGGAGCGCTTCCCGTCAGCACCGCCATATCCTCCACGATCTCCGGCGCGTCAAACTGACCGTTCATCCGCTGAATATCCGCCATGGCCCGTCCCAGCTGCTCCTGGGGCACCTCCAGACGAAAGCTGTACCACGGCTCCAAAAGTACACTCTTTGCCTGCATCAGTCCCTGGCGAAGGGCCCGGTACGTAGCCTGCCGGAAATCACCGCCCTCCGTATGCTTCGTATGCGCCCGGCCCGTCAATACGGTGATCCGCATATCCGTGATCGGTGAACCGGTAAGCACACCAAGATGCTCCTTCTCCGCCAGATGGGTCAAAATCAGCCTCTGCCAGTTCAGATCCAGCACATCCTCACTGCAGGCTGTGGCAAAATTAAGCCCACTGCCCCGCTCTGCAGGTTCCAGCAAAAGATGAGCTTCTGCGTAATGACGCAGCGGCTCAAAATGGCCCACACCTTCCACCGTATTTTCTATCGTTTCCCGATACAGAATATTTCCCGGGCCAAAATCCACTTCCACATGAAAACGGTCCCAGATCATTCTTTTGACGATTTCCAGCTGCACCGCTCCCATCAGCTGCAGATGGATCTCCTTAAGCTTCTCCTGCCATACCACATGCAGCTGGGGATCTTCCTCTTCCAAAAGACGCAGATTTTTCAACAGAAGATGGACATCACAGCCCTCCTCCGGCAACACCGTGTAGGTCAATACCGGCTGCAAAAGAGGCTGCTGCACACCTTTTTCCGCTCCCAATGCCTGTCCCGGCCATGTATGGGAAAGTCCTTTAACCGCACAAATGCTGCCGGCCTTTGCCTCTTCCGTCAGGACAAATTTGCTGCCGGAATAGATTCTGATCTGATCCGCTTTTTCTTCCCAGATCTCCTCCTCTGCGATTTTCTGTCCGTTCTGCCCCAGAGTTCCCGCATTGCTGAGCATGGTTTTCACCTTCAGGCTGCCTCCCGTAATTTTCATATGCGTCAGACGATTGCCCTGCTCATCCCGGGAAATCTTAAACACCCGGGCACCGAACTGTTTGGGCCACTGCTTAGTGCCGACACAGGAAATGATTCCCTTCAGCAGCTCCCTCACACCTTCTCCCTTCAACGCTGAGCCAAAGAAACAGGGAAACAGCTTTCTTTCCCGGATCAGACGGCCAAGGGTATCCATGGATAAACGCTCCGTTTCCAGAAACTCCTCCAATGCATCCTCATCGCTCATGGCTGCGTTTTCGAAGAATTCTGTCAAATCCCCCGCTGCACTCAAGGGGGAAAAATCCTGACAATACTCACTAAGTCTTTTTTTCAGATCAGTCATCAGGGAGTCTTTATCCGTTCCGGCCAGATCCATCTTGTTGACAAACAGAAAGACGGGCACATTATGCTGCTTCAACAGCTTCCAGAGAGTCTCCGTATGGCCCTGCACACCGTCACTGCCGCTGATCACCAGCACCGCTGCATCCAGCACCTGCAGTACCCGCTCCGCCTCTGCTGAAAAATCCACATGGCCGGGGGTATCCAGAAGAGTAATGTCTGTATCCAGCCAATGCAGCACTGCCTGTTTGGAAAAGATGGTAATTCCCCGCTCCTTCTCCATGGCATCCGTATCAAGAAAGGTATCTTTGTGATCCACCCGCCCCATCGTGCGGATAGCCCCGGTCTCGTACAGCAGGCACTCCGACAACGTTGTCTTTCCCGCGTCTACATGGGCAAGAATTCCAAGGCAGATATTCTTTTTTGGGGTATTTTCTTTATTCTTCAAAATTTCGTTCATGGAAAATGTCCTTTTCTGTCACATGTTTTTGGACGTTCTCGCTTTCTTTTCAGCTTTCACATCCAATTTTAAGCCTGCTATTGTTTCTTTTTGGATGTTTTCGCTTTCTTTTCAGCTTATACATCCACTTTAACACTTATTCAGGTTGCTTTCTGGATGTAAATCTCATTATTCGGCATGGGAATCTACTTTGCTGCGTAAAAAACTCCACACTGCCACACCAATAATTATGACATACCCGATCACACTGTACAAATCCGGCACCTGTCCCAGCACGAAAAAGCCCAGCAGTGCGGCAAACACGACCTGGGTATAGTCAAAAACAGAAATCTCCTTCGCCGGAGCAAAATTATAAGCCGCCGTGATCGTGAACTGGCCGCCCGCTGCCATCAGACCTGCGCCCAGAAGAAACAGTATCTGCTTCAGACTCATGGGATGATAATCCAGGATCAAGAACGGCACCAGCACGAGACAGGAGAAAGCGGAGAAGAAAAAGACCACCCTGGCCCCTTTTACCCCCTGTTTTCCCAGCTGCCGCACACAGGTATACGCAATACCGGCTCCCAGACCTCCAAGTACACCCACCAGTGAATTCACATTCTGAAAAATATCCACAGACGGACGAATCACAAACAAAGCCCCGATAAACGCGATCACCACAGAAATCTTCTGCACACGGTTCGCCTTCTCCTTCAGAAACAGCGACGAAAAGATAATAACAAAAAACGGCGACAGTTTATTCAGCATGGACGCATCGCTGACCACCAGATGATCTACCGCATAAAAATTACAGAGGATACCCATAGTCCCAAAAACTGACCGCAGAAACAGCATGGGCAGATCCTTTTTCTGATAAGACAGCTTTTCTCCGCTGCGGATCAGTATGATCAGCGCAAAGATCATCGCCACCAGATTTCGGAAAAAGCTTTTCTGCATGGACGGCAGATCCCCGGAAAGCCGGACAAAAATATTCATAGCTGCAAAGAAAAAGGCCGAACCCATGATACAAAGCATGCCCTTTTGCTTATTTTTCATCATGATCACTCCTCATTATCGTTTTAATAAAACGTTTTAAAAGAGCTCTGCTGCACATCTGATGTGCAGCAGAGCTCTTTGTGCCAGGAAAGTATATCATATTTTCCGAAAATGTTCTACCTGTAAAATCCAAGGATCTCGCCCTGATCCTCCTCTTTGAAGTCTCAGCCATTCCACCGCACAATGTGTTAATTATGTCCACAAGTTGGCGCGATTGTAGTTATCTCCGTTCTCCTCTTTCAATTCCTTTCCTCTGGTAAAACAAATGCTTTTCTTCATACATACGCTTTTCTGCAGAAGCAACCAGAGTCTTCATGTCTATCTCTCCGTAAAGATGAGTATCATATCCAACAGAAACATGATAGTCATTCTCTTCAACGGCCGAAATAACCTTTTCTAATTTCTTCCGTATTTGATCCTGATCACCATCCGGCACAAAAGCAACAAATTCATCGCCGCCAATACGATATGTATGCTCTTTTCCAAACTGCTTCTGCAGTGTATCTGCCACAAACTGAAGCATCCGGTCCCCCGCCTCATGACCTTTCGTATTATTCATCTCATGAAGTCCGTTCACATCCACAAAAATATAAGTCAGCGATTGTTGACACCGCTTAGCATAAGTAAGCAGATTCTGTTCATAGGAATTCCTGTTTCGAATACCCGTAAGCAGATCCGTTTCACTCATTACGGCAACCTGTCGCTCAAACAGAGAGCGCTGGCATTTCACCCCCATCATATAGGTGCTGACAATAGCGCTGATCGCGCCAAAAATACAGGCATCAATAACATCCGCAGTCAGAACGTATTCCACTTTGATATTTACCGCTGTAATAACAAAAACGATGACATAAACACCGATGCAGCAGATCATCCGGATCGGCCTGTCAGTAAACAACAATGGAACCGTAAGCATCAAAGCAATAAACGTAACCGTCTGCTCATCCGGCCTGGTCACTGTTCCCAGAATAATACCGAAAATAAAAAGAATACTGATAAATACATACACATCCGCCAAAAGCAGTACCGGATGATCTTTGCCACAGAATTTTGCCACGGCATCGATCCCAATCACAATAATCATCGTACCAAGATAAATCCATCTATTACTCTCCACATCACTGGAAAAAAATGACACAAAAAACATGATCAGCAAAAAAACAAAGGTGATTTTAGAATAAATCAAAAGATTCTGGCGATTGCTGATAAAATGTTCTGTTTCTATCAGCTCCCATTCTTTTTCTGAAAGGCCTGCGCGCAGCAGTGTATTTTTCATTTTATCTATAATGTTCTTCATTTGTTCTTCCTTATACAGTAATCAACTGCGCCGATAGGGTTTGCTCACACCTAAAATCTGTTCTTACGGCCTCATCAGCAAATGATTCGGCCTGTTCTGAACAGTTACGTCATATCAATATATAACAGTTTTCTTCAAAATATTCAACAGTTTTTTATAGACCGTCTTCACCCCTGATGGATCTGTGGTATCACTCCCTGGCAATCAGCATCCTGTACAGTTGCCCGTTCCTCTCTTCTGCCCAGGAATACTCCTGCAGATACCTTCCATCGTACCGTTTCTGTGCCTCAGTATCTCCCGAAAGGATCCGATACAGATCACAGTCCACTTCTTCTACCCTGAGATACCGGCGGTTGGCTGCAGACACAAGAATATTACCGATGCCCGATTCCTCCAGCACAGCTGCCAGGCGCTTATAGGTCATCCGAAACAGCGACTGAGTACTGGCATCATTCGTCCGATCCGGCCAGAGGCACATGATCCCTTCCCCGCTGGTAATCCCCTGTTCTCCACGATCCACCAGCAAAGCCAGCAGCTCCCTGGGCTTACCTCCGGCAATACGCAGCGCCTGACCATTTACAGAAATAGCCAGACTGGGAATTGTCTGAATCACGATGCGTTTAGAAGGAAGCGGACAAAAGGCACATTTATCCAGCTCCTTGCGGATATCCGCCCTGGAGTAAGGTTTCAGCACATATCCCGTAGCATCCACACCCCAGGCATCCATGGCATACTGACTGAATGCGGTGACAAAAACCACACGGATATTTTTATTGTGTTCTTTGAATTTTGCCGCCAGTCCCAATCCATGCAATCCCGGCATCTCCATATCCACAAAAGCCACATCCACCGTATGCTGTCTGGTCCATTCCAGAGCAGCTTCGCCGTTTTGAAACAGGTTCAGTGTATCTATATCCGTAAACTTCGCCACTGTCCATCGAAAATTGTCCAATGCAGGCTGTTCATCATCCACATATATTACGTGCATTTTATATGTCCTCCTGGGGAATTGATATTGTTACCGTAGTTCCCTTTCCGGGAACACTCTGTATATCCAACTGTCCGTGCATGATCTGTTCCAGACGGAAACGTACATTTTTTATACCAACGGAACCGGAAGACGGCATCTTGTCCACGTCAAAACCAATGCCATCATCCTCCACGGAAATACAGATCTGCTTTTCTTCTGCCCATGTACGAAGAGTGACCGTACCACCTTCCGGCTTAGGTTTAATGCCATATTTGATGGAATTTTCCACCAACGGCTGCAAAATCAGTGACGGCAGCATAAACTGATCTACCTGAATGTCTTTAACAAAACGGATCCTGTCACCAAAACGCACCTGTTCCAGAGCAACATAATCCTCCAGATGCTGCATAGCCGTACGGAAAGGAACCGGACCATCCTCCTCCATAATATTGATGTTGGTTCGCAGATACCGGGCAAAACATACGATGGTATTATCCGCTTTCTCAGGATCATACTTGCACATGCCACTGATGGCATTCAGAATATTGAACACAAAATGCGACCGGATCTGGCTCATCATAGTGGAAACACGCGCCTGCACAATCTGCTGCTCCTTCTCCACTAGTACTTTTTTCTGGCGGGCATAGCTGTCAATGAACGTAACACCCACATAAGCAATATATAAAAGCATCGCCAGCATAGTAAAAAACAAACCAGAGGATGATTTCCGCAGATAATAGACCGATAAATCCAGAATTGCGCCTACTGAGAGAAATCCCATTACGACTTTCGGCAATTTCTTATTCTCTCCGTCATTTTTCGGAAGTCCCCGCAAAAGCATCCAGCCCATCAGTAAAACTGCCACTATAATCATAGCATGCGTTACAGGCAGAGAATCACGCATATCAAATATGCCCAGAATCTGTAAGATGAGCTGTACAGCGTAAACCAAAGCTGCCGCAATACAGTAAATCTCAACAATACATCCATCCATTCTGTTTTTCTGAGACAACATCAAAAGAATGGCACAGGAACTCAGACATACTAAGGATATGTAGAATAAAAGCACCGGCTTATCCAAACAGAAAAACGGTGAAAACCGTGTATCTGCAAAGCGCCACAGCCCCAAAGACACAGAAAACGTACCCAAAACCGCAGACTCCCAGCCATACCCGCTCGTATACATACTATAGAAACCAATGATGATGATAAGCAACCCGACCAAAACCATCAGACCACTTACAATCAGTATAGGTAAATCCTTTTTCAGTCGAGCATTGAATACAGCCATCGAAGACCCCACCAGAAATTCTACTGACCGTTTCTTAACATTTTCATAAACAGGTGTAAGTACTACTCTCACCTGTTTCCCGGCATCCTCTCTGTACAAAGGAATCATCACCCACTCACTGCCGGTAGTCCGAATCATGGTGTTATCATCAGAGGGGAACAGGCTATATACACATTCCTCATCAAAATACACCTCAACATACTGGTGCACCGTATAAAAAGCCAGACTGCAGTCTCTATCCCAATCTTCACTGATTCGGAACCGATATTCGACCAGAACGCCAGCAGGAGCACTGGTATCCTGCAATTCTTCCCGGGTATATTCTTCAATCCGTATGTAGCTTTCCCCAGGGCGTGTACGCTGAATCTGCACATTCTGCGACATTGCCAGATAAAACAGCAGCAGCAGAGAAATCACCCCAACTGTGCAGGACGCAGCTACAGATATACGGGAGCGTATGTTTTTCGTCTTATCGCTCATGGTTCCTCTCTTTCGTATATGCCCATTCTATATGATAGAATGAGTATATTTGAGTGTATTATAGTGTATTTATCGTAAAAAAAGTGTAACTCTTTTTAGTTCACAGGGACAGGTTGATTTTTCTCTGTTAAAAGCCTAAAATATAAACAGGCAAAATCTATTTGCCCACAAAATAAAAGACAGGAGGAAACTAAAATGGCAGTTATGGATGGTTGTGAAGCGAAATACAAAACTCCGGTTCCGGAGGATCGAATTTGTCCGAAATGCGGAAATGAAGTGGAAGTATTTACTTCCAGAGGCCGTATCATAGAGGATACCGCTTGTCCCTGCGGTTACGTTTTTAAAGCAGAGGAACCGGCTATTACAGTTCCCAAGGAGCAGGATAAATAATCTTTAATTGAACGCTACGAGAACAGGTTCCATGACCTAAATGTGAGTCATGGAACCTGTCCCCGTGGCTCATGTAGCCTATCCCCCGCAGCTCGTGCCTCAAACAACTTTCGCTGTCCCATCATCAATATGTACCCGGTAATCACAGATCTGCAGTGCCGCCTTTCTGTGGGTTACGATCAGGCAGGTTTTGTTTTTCAGTAATGATATATTCTCAAGCAGCCTTGCCTCGGTCTCTTCGTCGAGGGCACTGGTGCTTTCGTCAAGCAACAGAATCGGCGCGTGGCTCAAAAGCGCCCTGGCAACAGCCACCCTCTGGGCCTGACCTTCGGACAGGCCAATACCGCGCTCTCCGATCACCGTGTCCAGCCCGTCTTTCAATTCATAGATCAACTGGTCAATGCAGGCAGTCCTGGCTGCCTGAACTATCTCTTCATCACTGGCAGAATCCGTAAACATCGCAAAATTTTCCCGAAGAGTACCGGAAAACAGCGTATTTCCCTGTGGTACATAGGCAAATAATGATCTGGTACATACGGACGCCGGCATCTGCGTTTCTTCGATGTCTCCCGCTTCCAAAGTCCCGGACTCATCCTTAAAGCAAAACATCAATTTCCCATTACATGGCTGATAGATCCCCAAAAGCAGCTGAAACAGTGTACTCTTTCCGCTGCCGGAATGGCCTGTTACAGCCACAAAATCCCCCGGTCGGATACAGATATTGACCTTTTCCAGTACATTTTCCGCCTCACGGCCATAGGAAAATGTCAGATCATCCATCCGAATCTGTGTCAGTTTCCGGTACAGTTCATTCCCGTCAGCAACTTCTTCATTCACTTCTTCCGGCAGCTCCATGATCTCTTTCAGTCTTTCTGCCGAGCTAACAGTTGCGTAAAGCTGTGCGGCAATGCCCGCTGCCCCCGCAATCGGTCCCTGGATCTGCCCCACCAGCTGAATAATGGCCGCCAGCATGCCATAAGTCAATTCTCCCCGATAGATGCCCCGACAGCCCCAGAGCATACAAAAAATCCAAGACAATTGAAAGGCGAGGTTCATCCCGCTGTTCATCCCTACAACAAGATAGCCTTTTTTCAACTGTGCCCTGACAAATGCTTCCTGACGTTCTCCTGCCCGACGCTCTAAGCGAGCCTCAGATCCACTGGCCTTAATCAGCCGCAGATTCTCGAGCGTTTCCTGCAAAACTGCATGCAGCTTTCCCTCGGATTCCTGCATCGTTTTGTGCCGCTTTTTCGTCGGTTCATTACAAACCAGAATAAGCCCCAGTCCCAGAAGGCCGCCAACAATCAGCACCACCACAAAACGCCAGTCCATGGAAATCAGAATTACAGCCGCGCCGATGAAGCTTACGCTCATGCTGACCAGCCCCGGAACGATCTCCATGATCCCGCTTTTTACCACATTTACATCCGAAAACATGCGGTTCACAAGCTCTCCACTATGAAGGCCGTTCAGTCCCGCGTACTTTTTTTTCATCAGTCGTTTCAGAAGAAGAGAACGCATATCTTTCAAAAGCAAGGCGGATGTTTTTGTATTCAGCATGCCCTGCATCACAGCGATTCCTCGCATCATCAGCACCAGAATCACCAGCAAAATCGCGCAAATCTGTATCTCTTCCCTGTTATGTCCTGCCGCTCCATCGATCAGACCTCTTGTCGCCACGGTGACGCCAAGAGAACATCCCGTTATCAGCAGATTCAGCACACATAAGAGGAACACAGACAGATGGCTCGACGAAGACCACTGCCAGATGTCCGTCAGTGCCGGACTTTTTATCAGTTTTTTTAGTATATCTTTATTCATTATCACACACTCTCTCCGAGAATCAAAGGGAGAGCCAAGTCCTCTGATACATTTCTATAAAGCAGAGATACCTTCATCCATTCTTTCCCGGAACGCATCTATAGAATCTACCCTAGCCGCTAACTTTAGCCATTTTGACAGAATCTGCAAATCTTTTTCTGCCATTACTCTTGTCCGAAGGTATTCAGATATATTTCCCAGATTCTCTAATAATTCAAGGATTGATTCGGCTTTTCCCTCAGCTTTTCCCTCAGCTTTCCCATCTTCATATTCTTCTTTTCGAATCAACTTCTCTCTTTTCTCCCACGTATAATCCAGATGCGTCACTTTCCTCACCTCATCCTTCCTGTTCCTGAAAAAATCCTCCAGTATATGATTTTGTATACAATCCTCGATCGCTGCATCAATCGCTTCGCTCAGGCTCATTTTCCTTAAGCCAGTCGTCCAGAGCATTTACGAAATAGATCATGCTTCGCAGAGGCATATTTCTGTTGTATGTTGACTGGTGTTCATAGAAGCTGAAGTTCATATCAATGATATATGACGCGTCATTTCGTATGGATAGGGACACCCCTTTCTCCAAATGAATAAGTTCGACTTCTTCCGGATCTGTATAATCCGATCCGTTCAGTGCATTGTACACCTCCAATGCATACGCCTTATCCTCCATCAGCATGGAGAATACATCACTCTTGTACTCTCGATTTTCTTTCATGGGATTCTCCTTTCTTTGCCGGGAATCCCTGAGAGTAAGTATTATCCTTCTAATATCCTCAAGGACTCCAGCTGTTCATGTAATGAAAAAGCATGGATTCCTTTTTAGATATTTAGAAATGAATTAGACACGCTTAAAAGCGCAATAGAAGAGAAACGATGCTTTTGGAAAAGTATACCATATAAGCAAAATATTCTCAATAGTATAATTATATTTCTGTATATATAAATCCAGGACAGTAGATCCGTCCCCTGTCCTGCTCACAGACTTTTTCAGCAGTCACGGATCCGTCCCCTGTCCTGCTCTTGACTCCAGCCCGCTTAGGCGCAAAAATGCCAGGCAGCCCCTTCGCACCGTCAGATTGCTGTTCCAGACGGCTTTGTACAGGCGGTACCACCATGTGCTGTCATCCACGTAATGCCCATTTCTAAAAAATCCCTGCGCAATGGCAAGGATCTGGTCTTTCTGTATCTGTTCTTCCAGCTTCCACTGGTGATCTCCGCATACCAGAAAGGTATTCTTATTTTTGATTTTTATGATCCGGTGCAGAACCTTTGTGCCGTTATTTCTCCGATAGAGAACGATATCTCCCCGTTTCAGCGGTTCATCCCCTGTCTTCACTAGCTGCACCCGGCTCTTTCCCTCACGAAGGAGAGGCCACATACTGGTTCCTGTGACCGGCACAATGGCGTAGCCAAGATCCTGCAGATATTGTTCTATATTTCCCATCTGTTTCATCGTATCAACATATGGCAGGAATCCAGCACTGACAAAAAGCTGTCCACATCCGCTTCCACCTGCCCGGGTTCCATCCCGTATTCCTGCGCCAGAGCAGCCACCAGGCTGTCTCTGTCCGTATCCTGTTCCAGAATTTTGCAGACAAATTCTCCGGTATGGTTCAGGGAAATCATGCCGTTAAAATCTGTCTCTTTGCCAGAAAGCGGTACGAGTACTACGTTTCCGCTTACTTTTCTTAAAATGTGATCTTGTATTAGACGCATAACTATCCTTATAAAACTGTCTGGAGTATCCGGACACTCTCATTCTCCTTGACTATTCTATCGTGGTGTTCGTTCCACCCATAAATTCATTCAATGCGTTTGCTGCATAATTCGGTGTAGGATCTGGAGTCGTGGGAATATTTGTAGCCCCACTCGCCGTCAAAATCTGATCATTCTCATCAAACCGATAAACCTTCGCCTTCGGTGCTTCATATGCCATGCTATTCTTCGTCATTGCCATTACATTCCTTTCATCACTTTATAAGAGAGCTCTGCTGCCTCCGCATCTCTGGTGCAACTCATCTCGTAAACATTTATCTTTGTCACTACCTGTTCCACCATATCCAGCAAAAGGTTCATTTCCTCCCTGTTGCCCGGGCGCCAGGTATTATTCAGCATCAGCGCCAGCGCCTCAGCTTCCGTCACCCGCCGGATCTGATTTTCGGTGCCCTGCCGCAGAAAACATATGCCTTTGAGGGGAATACCGCAATTCACCTGCAAGTCGGTCTTTCCGGCAAAAGGCGTTCCCCATGCGATAATCTTTTCCATTTCCGGCTGAATCACCGGTTTATCATCATTCAGAATATAGCTTTCCGGAAACAGCCGGCACCACAGCGCGGTATGCGTGGATTTACCGGTACCCGAGGGTGCAGAGAACAGATAAGCCTCTCCCTCACAGACAACAGCTGAGGCATGAAGGAAAAAACGGCCGTGCCGTACGATCCCACGGCAAAATGATGCGCTGCAGCAGATATATTCCCGCTCCTCCTCGGAGGGTCTTTCCATCTGTCTCTTATACACATCTGACGCTGCCGACGATACTCCTTGTGTA
>CALZOU010000002.1 GCA_945827805.1 uncultured Lachnospiraceae bacterium | reverse complement strand
CTGCGTTATACGGAAGCCTGTCTGTATAACGAATGGGAGGAGTATACCGAGTTTAATGCATGGTGGTACTGCTGTTTCCCAATCTCGGTAGTTCGTGAGGACAATCTGCCGCTGCCTATCTTTATCCGTGGTGATGATCTGGAGTATGGACTTCGTAATATGAAACACCTTATCCTGATGAATGGTATATGTGTATGGCACGAGCCTTTTGAAAATAAATATTCTTCTTTCCTGGAATATTATATCATGAGAAACCGTCTGATCGATAACTCTTTCCATTGTCAGTGGTTTGGTGCGAAGCAGACCGTAAAGATTATGGTTGGACATTGCTTCCGTGAGATAGGTCTGTACAGATATAAGAATGTGGAGCTGTATCTGCAGGGAATTCAGGATTTCCTGAAGGGACCCCAGTGGCTGATGCAGCAGGACAGTGAGGTATTGCATAAGAAGATCATGGCAGCCGGATACAGAGGACAGGATCTGGATACTCTGGAAGTACCCTTCCGATATCCACAGTACGATGAAAGTCGTCGCCACAGAGACGGTAAGTGGAGAATCTGGTTCCGCTGGCTCACCTTTAATGGCCTGTTTTTTAAAGCTAAGGGGGATACCTGTGTACCGATGTCTTCGGTACAGATGGGGCAGGTTTACCGCAAAAAGAGGGTGTTACAGTACGATGTCACCAGCCGAAAGGGATTTGTTGTTGAGAAGTCTCTTGGCACATCTCTGAAATATATTTTTAAAACACTGGGTGTTGCGATTACTATTCCCTTTAAGCTTAAGAAAGCACAGGAGGCTTATCGTACAGAGGGATTGAAACTTCGTACATTGGCGTTCTGGGATGAGTTTCTGGGTTTAAAATAATCTGAGAAAAAGGATCTTGCAATGAAAAAGGGAACAAATAAAAAAAAGTTATATTTGTGTCTTGGGGGATTTGTTCTGTATGCAATTTTGGTCAGCGTATTGGTCGGTAATCGAGACCGATTTACAAGACCTGTCACGGAAGAGTCCGTAGTCAACGAGACAGAAGTAACACCAGCGCCATTAATTGACCCGGATCGTCAATTTGATGTATTTGATAATACCGTTGAATATGCCGCACCGGGACAGGGTGGTCGTTACGTTGCGTCAGAAGAGGTTCTGGTCAGAGACACAGATAAAGAAGATATTCTGAACAGATTTGCTTTGCCGTCACTTGAGCGCATGTCTGAAGAGGACAGTGCGAAAATGACAAAAAATCTGCAGGCCTTGAAAAGGGTAGAGGTTTTAGGCATTGACACAAAGGAATTGTTTACTCCGGAATACAACTGGAAAAAAGAGTATAATACTTCTTTGAAGGTGGTTGAAGATAGTATTGCATTTGAGAATGAGGTTGAGTTTACCGGAACGAAGACATCTGAATTAAATGTATTTTTGAAAGATCTCAGTGAACAGACTGTTATTATTACTGCAAAAGAGCTAGTATTAGATGAGACGATCCATGTACCGGCCAATGTATCTCTGGTAGGAAATGATACTACAATAAAAGGCGATGCAGACCTCATGTATGCCGTGCAGTTGGAAGATGTATACAATGTATCTATATCTGATTTGACGTTTTCAAGCGGCTATAGATTTGGTATCTATATTATTAATTGCCGGAATGTTCTTGTTTGGAACAATCGAATCACAAATGCAGGGACAAAAGCGCTTTGTGTGATGGGAAAAAATGAGTATATTCATGTGGTGAATAATACTGCCACTGAAAATGCAGATGGCGCGTTTTTATTTAACGGAGATATTTCCCATTGTATTATTCAGGGAAATTCTGTTTACCAGAATATGGGCGCGGGAAACATGAGAGCGGGCATTGTATTATCGGGTATGCCAATTCAGAACCTGTACGATACAAATAATCCGGAAGTGGATGTGTATTTATATGAATTAACAGAAGCGCCGCATGATAATGTAATAAAAGATAATATAATACAGGGGAATCATTCTTCAGGCATATATAGTTTTGCGGGATATAGAAATTATATTATAGACAATACCATTGAAGATAATGAAAAAGAAGGCATGTGTCTGGATTTTGGAACGGTTGGAACTTATGTGGCAAAGAATACTATATGTCATAATGGAAACCGTGACCGACAGACAGATGATGATCTGGTGAGAGATTATATTGCGGAGATTGGCCGCATGGAAGATGGGACATCTAAAGCAAAGCTTCCGGGTATTTCATTGGATAATGCGGCATATAACATTGTCATGTCAAATTCTGTAAGCTATAATTATGGAAGCGGCATCAAAATGGTACGTTCCGGATATCGCAATCTGTTGTTCGGAAACATTGTTGATGACAATAACGTTGGAAGAAATGATTTCTGTTTTGGATACGGTATCGAACTGGGATTTGCAAGTAAGCCGGATCTTCCGGTCATAGGATTGGATTTTACTCCGGATTATGAGAATATTATTGCGAGAAATACGATAAATGGCTCCCACTATTCTGGAATATTTATTGCGGCAGATGTTTACTGTAATGATTTGATTGATAATATTGTGATGGATGGAACAGAGTTTGCCATAGAAAATCACAGTACGTACTTTAACAGTGCAGTAGGAAATACCGTGAACAGGAATAATCTGGACTTTGATAATTATTAAAATACGAAAAGGAGAAGAAAAATGTACGATTATTTAGTAGTAGGCGCAGGTCTGTATGGCTCTATTTTTGCCCATGAGGCAAAGAAAGCCGGAAAGAGTGTTCTGGTAATTGATAAACGTCCGAATATTGCCGGTAACGTTTATACAGAAAAGGTAGAGGGAATTAATGTGCATAAATATGGTGCTCATATCTTCCATACAAATAACAAGAAGGTTTGGGACTATATTACACAGTTTGCAGAGTTTAATCGTTTTACCAACAGCCCGGTGGCAAATTACAAAGGTGAGTTGTATTCCCTGCCGTTTAACATGTATACATTTAACAAGATGTGGGGTGTTGTAACACCGGAAGAAGCAGCTGCAAAGATTGAAGAACAGAAAAAAGAGATTACAGGGGAACCACAGAACCTGGAAGAGCAGGCAATTTCTTTGGTCGGCCGTGATATTTATGAAAAGCTCATTAAGGGTTATACAGAAAAACAGTGGGGACGTGATTGTAAAGAGCTTCCTTCCTTCATTATTAAGAGACTTCCGGTGCGTCTGACATTTGACAATAACTACTTCAATGCGTTGTACCAGGGTATTCCTATGGGTGGTTATACCAAGATGGTAGAGAATATTCTTGAAGGTATCGAGGTTCGTCTTGGCGTTGACTATCTGGAAAATAAAGAAGAGTATGATGCAATTGCAGACAAGATTGTATACACAGGTGCGATCGATGCATATTTCGATTACAAGCTTGGTAATCTCGAATACCGTTCCGTACGTTTTGAAAACGAACTTCTGGACAAACCGAACTTCCAGGGTAATGCAGCAGTAAACTATACTGATCGCGAGACACCTTGGACACGTATTATAGAGCATAAATGGTTTGAATTCGGTAAAGATGAAGAGGGAAATGATCTGCCGAAGACAGTGATCAGCCGTGAGTACAGCTCTGAGTGGAAACCGGGAGATGAACCGTATTATCCGGTGAATGATGAGAAGAACGGTAAACTGTATGCAGAGTACAAAAAGCTGGCTGATAACGAACCGAAGGTGATTTTTGGCGGTCGTCTTGGTGAGTACAAATATTACGATATGGATGCGGTAATTGCGTCTGTATTGGATATGTGTGAAAAAGAATTATAAGTGTTGATGAAAAGTATACGTATGCAAAAAACTGCATACGTATCTTTTCGCGTTTAGAAGCAGGAGAACGGAGAAAAAAAGTGATACAGAAAAAAGCAGAAATAGTGGCAGTGGTAGTCACATATAATAGGCTGGAACTTTTAAAACAGAATATAGAGTGTCTGCGTGACCAGACTATGCAGCTGGATATTCTGCTGATTGATAATGCTTCAACGGATGGTACAGCGGAGTGGGCCAAAGCACAGTCGGATATCCTGTATATGAATCCGGGTGAGAATCTCGGCGGAGCCGGTGGATTTTCGTATGGGATGAAAAAGGCAGCAGAAGCAGGGTACGCATATATTTGGATTATGGATGATGATTGTCTTCCAAAGGAAGGTGCATTAGAGGCTCTGCTTCGTGCTGACCGGAATATGCAGGGAAATTATGGCTGGTTGTCCAGTGTGACATTGTGGACAGATGGCAAGCTATGTCCTATGAATGTGCAGAGGGCTACTCCTTATAAAGAGGCTGTGATAAAGCAGACATCCTATACAGAAGTGGAAATGGCCAGCTTTGTATCACTTTTTCTGAAACGGGAAACGATAGTACAGTATGGACTTCCCATCAAAGAGTTCTTTATCTGGACTGATGACTGGGAGTTTACCCGCAGAATATCACGTCAGGAAAAATGTTATGTGGTGTACGATAGCGTAGTTGTGCATGCAATGAAGAATAATACGGTTGTCAATATTGCCACAGACGCGCAGGAACGCTTGGGCAGATATGCGTATTTTTATAGAAACGATGTGGTTTTGTATAGGCGGGAAGGTATAAAGGGATGGATATGGTTGATCGCAAAAGATGTGTATCATTCATTTCTGGTTGTTCGTTCCGGTAAAGTATCGAGATTGGGCGTAATATGGAAAGGCTTTATTAAGGGGATCGGTTTTTGTCCGAAAATTGAAATGATATGTGGAAATTGAAAATGAAGAAAGACAGATTATATTCAGTGATGATAACGGGTATGTTGACAGCTTTTGTTATGGTGATGATACTGTTTTTTGCCCAGTGTTCACCATTTGGTGGAAAAGCTTTGACATACATGGATGCTGATATTCAGTATCTGGATTTTTATTTATACTATAAAGATGTATTATGTGGTGAGAATTCCCTTATATACACTTTTGGAAAAGCATTGGGTGGCGGCGGTATAGCTCTTTTTAGCTATTACTTGTCATCTCCCTTCTGCTTATTACTGCCATTTTTTGACGCGACCAATTTACATGTGTTTTTTGATCTTACAGTAGTCCTGAAATTGACGTTGGCATCCATGACATGCTGTTATTTCCTGTTAAGCAGATTTGAAGATAGAATACAGGAAAAGGTGCAGTATGTTTTTGCTGTCCTCTTATCTCTGGGCTATGCGTTAGGCCATTATTCAATGACTCAGTGCAGCAATATTATGTGGTTAGATGGTGTGTATATGCTGCCGATAATTTTGCTTTGCGTTTATAAAGTGGTGCAAAAACAAAAGGGGAGTTGTTGGAAACTGGCTTTGGCGGTCGGATATGCTATTATTGCGAACTGGTACAGCGCGGGAATAGACTGTGTGTTTTCTATTTTCTGGTTTGCCTTTGAACTTCTGTTAAGCTCGGAAGTGATTGAAAACAGAAAAATAAAATGGAAAAATTGCGGACAGATCATCATACGCTATGGAATGAGTATGTTTGTCGGTGTTTTATTGAGCGCGGCTTTGTTTTTACCCACACTGGGAGAATTAAGTAAAAGCAGCAAGGGACAACCGGAATTTTTGAATGTGTTTAAAACATATTTCCATGGAAATATGTTAAACACATTGAGGCACTATACGTATGGTGCGCTTAGTGATTATGGAAGTGTTGCTTTATTCTGCGGAAGTATCGCCGTAATTGCTGCATTATCGGTATTCCTGTCAAAAGATATTAAGTGGAAAAATAAAATTGTACTGGCGGCAATGGCCCTTTTTGCTCTTCTCATATGTTACTGGAATCCTCTCTTTGTATTATTTTCTTTATTGAAAAATGCAGAGAGTTATTGGTACAGATATTCATATTTGTCGATAATTATTTTTGTTTTTCTGGCAGCTTTTTATTTGTTTTCGTGTAAAAACGAAACAGGGAGATATATTCCTTTTATAAGTTCCGTTATTTTTTCCGGAATATATATGATGCTGAACTATACTGCCAATGAGATGTCTAAAAATGTATATTTAACAGGTGCAGCATTCATTTTGACAGGACTCTTTTTAAGCGTTACCATAAATAAAAAAACACGCTTTTTTATCAGAGTTTTAGCGTGTGTTCTTCTGGGATGTATAACTATTGCAGAACTTCAGTATAATGCTGTATTATTGATAAATGTATACAATTCAGGAAATGTTGAACATTTTAAAGAATATGAACGACAAGAAAGTCAACAGATAAATGCAATAAAAGAATATGATGATGGTCAGTACAGGATTGCGCAGACATCCATGAGAGTTTTTGATGAATATCAAATGACTGCCTATTACAACGAGGGCTTAGGATATAATTATTGGCCGCTGAGCAGTTATACGTCTTCACCTAACAGTATCCAGAATCAGTTTATGGAAAGATTGGGATACAGAAAATGCAGTGAGGCTATGTGCATTGTCAATACATCTATTTTGGGAGCGGACAGCCTGCTGGGAGCAAAGTATATTTTGTCGGGATATCCAATAAACGGATTGAAAAAGATAGATGAAATTCCCCAGTATAACGGAAAAGATACGTATGAAAATCCCTATTGCCTGCCAATGGCATTTACGTATGAGAAAAACTCGATAGAGACAGATATATCAAACCCATTCGAGTTTCAGAATTCGTTATATAGTCAGTTGGTTGGAGAAAAAGTGAAGATATACTTTCCTTTAGAATATGAGGTTGTGCAGGAAGGTGATGTTTCGTCCGGACAATCATTAGTATATAAAGTATGTATTCCTGAGGGAGACTATGCAGTATATGGAAATATCCCCTGCAATTCTGAGATTTCTGCAATTGTATCAATTGATGAGAAAAGTAAGTTGATCTATTCACGGTGGTTATCGCAATCCGTATTTTTTATTCCGTTGGATGATGGACAGAATGAGTCGATCATTACTGTTAACAGCGGTATTTCTTATGATATTGATCAGGAGAATGTACAGTTCTACGCTTTGGATATTACCAAACTGGCAGAGGTAACGGAAAGATTGCAGAAAAATACAGTTGCATCCTGTGCTATTGAAAATGGTAAGATTAATGTGGAAATCGAAAACGCTAATAACGATCAACAGCTGTTTTTATCCGTTTCTTATGATAAAAACTGGACTGTAAAAAGAAATGGTGAAGAAATTCCAGCTGATATGATTGGAGAGTGCTTGTACTCTATTCCATTGGTGGATGGACAGAACACAATTGAAATGGAATATCATGTGCCATATTTGAATGTTGGTATTATACTTACACTTATTGGTATTATTTCTGTATTAGCAATGATATATTTTTCTAGAAAAAGCAGAAAGATGGACAAATAGAGAAAGGACAGTAAAAATGTTATCAATTGTTACTCCGGCGTATAATGAAGAACAAATGATCCATAAAACTGCACAGACTATCAGCAGTCTTATGGAAGCGGAAAACATAGAATATGAAGTTATTTTTGTAAATGATGGTTCGAAGGATAAGACATGGGAGAAAATATGCGAAGAAGGAGAATCTAATACAAAAATAAGAGGTGTTTGTTTCTCAAGAAATTTTGGCAAAGAATCTGCTATGTTTGCTGGAATGGCAGAAGCAAAGGGCGATTGTGTGGTTATTATCGACTGTGATCTACAGCATCCGCCAAAAAAAATAGTTGAGATGTACAGGCTTTGGGAACAGGGATACGAAATTGTTGAAGGCGTAAAAGCAAGCCGCGGGAAAGAGAGCGGTATGCACGCGTTTGCAGCGAAATGCTTTTACAGTTTGATCAGCAATGCGACTAATATTGACATGTCTCATGCGTCTGATTTCAAACTTCTGGACCGTAAGGCAGTAAATGTTTTATTGAATATGCCGGAAAAAAATGCCTTTTTTAGAGCGTTATCCTCCTGGGTTGGATTTAAATCCATACAAATAGAGTATGACGTTCAGGAGCGTGAAGCCGGTGAATCAAAGTGGTCAACAAAATCACTGATAAAATACGCGATCACGAATATCACATCTTTTACCTCTGCTCCAATGCAGCTGGTTACTATACTGGGAGTGGTGATGTTTGTGGTTACAGCGCTTTTTGCAGTTATTTCTTTGGTGCAAAAGTTTTTAGGACAATCTTTGGATGGTTTTACTACGGTTATTATCTTACAGTGCTTTACCGGCAGTGTAATTATGATCAGCCTGGGTATCATCGGCTATTATATTGCAAAAATTTACGATGAAATAAAGGGACGTCCAAGATATATTATTTCAGAAAGAAAGAACTAAAGATGATGGATAGAATTGTTGCATTATATAAAAAATATAAGGAAATAATTAATTATGTAATAGTAGGAGGCCTAACCACAGTAGTAAGTCTTGGAAGCTATTATGTATGTGTTTTAACGTTTATGGATCCTCAAAATGCACTACAGTTGCAAATTGCAAATATAATCTCCTGGATATGTGCAGTAGCCTTTGCATACGTTACCAATAGGAAATATGTGTTTGAGAGCAAAAATACAAATCGCTTAGCTGAAGCAGCAAAATTTGTAGGTGCAAGAGTGTCTACGCTGGTTATTGATATGATTTGTATGGCGCTGTTTGTAAGTGTATTTCATTTGAATGATAAATGGGCGAAATTTGCTGTGCAGTTTATTGTATTCGCGTTAAACTATGTTTTTAGTAAATTTTTTGTATTTAGAAAAAAATCGGATGATTAGTGTACAACTATTTTATATATCATAAGAAAAAAATCATATATGTCACATAAGATAAAAAAAATTTTGAAGATAGTCGGAACCGCTCTTACAGGAATATTGCTATTTCTTGCCCTGTTTGTATTGTTTGGCAGTAGATGGGTATTTAAAACCTGGTCTGACCTGTCCATTGAGGAGGTTATTTACCATATTGGTGCACCTCTTACGGGGACAAACATGGACATGATATGGGATTACGTGTTTTGGGGCGTGGTTCCTGTGGTGGTTATGGTTGCACTGATGGCAATCGTTTTGTATCTGAAAAGAGAAAAGAGATATTTTGGTAAGCTGCTGGCAATAATTGCGGCGGTATCGCTGGCAATTCTGGGTGGAGATGTTGTATATGCAGCGCATCGATTAAACATAGTAAGATTTTTACAGGCGGAATCAGAAACGTCTGCGTTTGTCGATACATATTATGTAGATCCGGCGACAGCGGAGCTGGAGTTTCCTGAAGAAAAGAGAAATCTGATCTATATTTTTCTGGAATCAATGGAAACGACATATCAGGATAAGCAAAGCGGGGGTGTTTTCACAGAAAATATGATTCCCGAATTGACGCGGCTTGCGCAGGAGAATGAAGATTTTTCCGGAGATACGACGTGTCAGAGTGGAGCATACGCTTTACCGTGGACCACATGGACGGTGGCCGCTATGTTTGCTGAGGTATCGGGATTGCCGTTGCATATTTCGATTGAAGATAACAGTATGGATACTCAGGAACATTTTTTCCCCAGTATCACAACGATAGGAGATATTCTTGAAGCAAATGGGTATAATCAGACATTGTTGATTGGTTCAAGTGCCGGTTTTGCAGGAAGGAATATATTATTTACAGAACATGGAAACTATGATATCAGGGATTACGATTACGCAAAGACTCAGAGATGGATACCGGAAGATTACTACGTCTGGTGGGGATACGAGGATGCATATCTTTTTCAATTTGCAAAAGAGATGTTGCAGGAGCTGGCTTCAGGTGATCAACCCTTTAATCTGACGATGCTGACTGTGGATACACATTTTGAGGATGGATATGTGTGCGGGCTCTGTGAGAACGGGTTCGGCGACAACCGATATGCGAATGTTTTGGCCTGTTCCAGCCGTCAGGTGATGGAGCTTGTGCTCTGGATTCAGAAACAGGATTTTTATGAGAATACAACCATCGTCCTTTGTGGAGACCATCCCACCATGGATGGGGATTTCCTGTCAGATATCCCGGAGGATTACAATCGAACGGTATATACTGTTGTGATCAATCCCGCGTGTGAGAATGAACTGAAGCAAAAACGAGAGTTTTCAACCTTTGACCTTTTCCCGACGACGCTGGCAGCCATGGGGGTTGAAATCAAGGGCGATAGACTTGGGTTGGGAACGAATTTGTTTTCCTCAACGAAAACACTTCTGGAACGATTTGATTACGAGTATGTTTCAGAAGAATTGTATAAGAACTCAGAACTGATTACCAGACTGGCTGAAATCGATGAGACAACTGAGGCCTGGAGAGAGAGAGCAGTTGTGCTTTATGGGACGGAGGAGTGACATGAAAACCAGAAAATAGTGCATCTTTGATTACTGTTTACTGGCTTTCCAGTGAACAGTAATTATCTTTCTTAGGCAGTATTTCGTGAGAACAGTATTGCGTTCATATTGGAACTACAATATACTTACGGTAAAAGAACAGAAAATGCAAAGAGGAAATAACAAATGAAAGGCATCATCTTAGCAGGCGGAGCAGGAACCAGACTATATCCGCTTACCATGGTTACATCTAAACAATTATTACCCGTGTACGATAAACCAATGATCTATTATCCACTGTCAACATTGATGTTGGCAGGAATTAAAGACATTCTGATCATTTCGACACCTGAGGACACGCCCAGATTTGAAAATCTCCTGGGTGATGGAACTCAGTTTGGTATTAACTTAAGCTATGCAGTTCAGCCCAGCCCCGATGGCCTGGCGCAGGCGTTTATTATCGGCGAAGAGTTTATCGGAGACGATGCATGTGCCATGATTCTCGGCGATAATATTTTTTACGGCAGCGGATTCTCACACAAGCTGAAAAATTGTGTTGAGATGGCAGAGCAGGGGATTGCGACTGTATTTGGGTATTACGTCAATGATCCGGAGCGATACGGTATTGTTGAGTTTGATGCGTCCGGTAAAGTCATTTCTGTTGAAGAAAAGCCAGAGCAGCCAAAGAGTAATTATGCAATCACAGGATTGTATTTTTATCCGGCCGGTGTGTCAAAGATGGCAAAAGAGGTAACGCCATCTGCACGTGGTGAATTGGAGATCACATCCTTGAATGAAATGTATTTACAGAAAGACATCTTGAATGTGGTACTCCTTGGCAGAGGTTTTGCATGGCTGGATACGGGTACCATGGAGAGCCTGCTTGAGGCAGCAGAGTTTGTACATAT
The DNA here is from genome assembly GCA_945827805.1 of uncultured Lachnospiraceae bacterium. Lineage (GTDB taxonomy): Bacteria > Bacillota > Clostridia > Lachnospirales > Lachnospiraceae > UBA11957. The sequence goes on along the minus strand of CALZOU010000002.1, from coordinate 50,280 downwards.
GATCGAGAAAAGACAAGGTGTAAAGATATCTGCTCCGGAGGAAATTGCCTACAGATACAAATGGATCGACAGAGCTACATTGTTTGAGGCAGCGGAGAAGTATGGCAAATCTCCGTATGGGCAGCATTTGAGAAATGTGGCGGAAGAAAGATTGATCAGTAGTGTTTCGGCAAAATAATAGATTAATGACAATAACGAGAGGGATTATTCATGAATGTATTGATAACCGGCGGAGCCGGATTTATTGGAAGCAATTTCGTTTTTCATATGCTGGATACGTATCCGGAATATCGGATTGTCTGCCTGGACAAATTAACATATGCAGGTAATCTTTCCACGCTGGCATCCGTAATGGATAACCCGCAGTTTCGCTTTGTAAAGGCGGATATTTGTGACCGGGAAGCAGTTGATAAGGTATTTGAAGAGGAGAGACCGGATATTGTCGTGAATTTTGCGGCAGAATCCCATGTGGATCGTTCTATTGAGGAACCGGACATTTTTTTACAGACCAATATTATGGGTACAGCTACCCTGATGGATGCATGCAGAAAGTATGGTGTGAAAAGATTTCATCAGGTAAGTACAGATGAAGTGTATGGTGATCTTCCGCTGGACAGGCCGGATCTTTTCTTTACTGAGGAAACGCCCATTCATACAAGCAGCCCGTACAGCAGTTCAAAAGCAGGGGCAGATCTGCTGGTGCTGGCATATCATAGAACCTATGGGTTGCCGGTATCTATCAGCCGTTGTTCTAATAACTATGGGCCATATCATTTCCCGGAGAAGCTTATTCCGCTGATGATCGTAAATTGTCTGCACGATAAGCCGCTTCCGGTGTATGGGGAAGGATTGAATGTTCGTGACTGGCTGTATGTTGAGGATCATTGCAGAGCGATCGATCTGATCATTCATAAGGGTAAGATCGGTGAAGTATATAATGTCGGCGGGCATAATGAGATGAAAAACATTGATATCGTCAAATTGATCTGCAAGGAACTGGATAAGCCGGAAAGTCTGATCACGCATGTTGCGGATCGTAAAGGCCATGATATGCGTTATGCGATAGATCCGACGAAGATTCACAATGAACTGGGATGGCTGCCGGAAACGAAGTTTGCGGATGGCATTAAGAAAACGATTCAATGGTATCTGGATAATCGCGACTGGTGGGAGAATATCATCAGTGGTGAGTATCAGAACTATTATGAGAAGATGTATGGGAATAGATAAAGCATGAATCAGCTTCTGTTTGGCGGTTATCCTCGTCTTTCAGAGCATGTTGTGCGAAAACTGACACATTTCAGTGAGTATGCTCTGGCCGGTGTGCCGGGGGGATATGCTGTGGGTAGCGTTGTCTGTATGACCGTCATCATGATGTTGAGGAGAAAACAAAATGCAAAGTGAAAAGAAAATGATAGAAAAGCTGTTTAATAATAAAATACTTCTCGGGATATTGCTGTTGGCTCTTTGCGGTCCTTATATGTTGACCAGAGATATGGAAGAGACCAAACATATTTATGAGTTTGTTACAACGATAGCTTCCTGGGCGGTTATTTTTTTATACGCACGTTATGGAAAGATTACGATACCTGCGGTGTGGCTGTTTGTATTTCTGGGATGGTCTTTTGTGACTAGATTTTTTATCAGCGGGAATACACTGTCATATTATCAGGTGTTTTTGCCGGTAGCTGCCATGGCATTATTGATCGAGCTGGCCATTATATATAAAGGATACGCTCTTCTGGATGCGGTTGCAGTTTTTCGGATTTATCTTTACATCAACTTTTTACTGATCATTCTGTTCCGTCAGGGTGTATCGGGACCTGAGCGATGGCTGCTTGGTTATAGAAATATGCAGTCTTGGACTATTTTGCCGGTAGTTACACTTCTGGTGATACGAGCATTCTGGAAGTTTGGAAAACTGGATATAGTCACGGTTTTGGATCTGATGATAAGTCTGATTACGCTTATAGTGATAAAATCTGCTACATCCTGGGTGGGCGCGTTTGTATATCTGATATTCTTCTGTATTTCCTTAATCTGCTATAAAAAACGCAAAGCCATACCAGGGATTATAAATCTATTTGATGGGCTGGCAGTGTCGGTACTGTTTTTTGCAGGTATTGTTGTTTTTAAATTGCAGGCTGTTTTTGAACCGTTGATCGTCAGTGTGTTCCACAGGGATATTTCGTTTACGGGGCGTACACGTGTGTGGGATATGGCTTTACAGTATATTAGAGAGCATTGGTTAGTAGGTGCGGGCTATTTAAAAAGAGCAGAATATATAAAACTGTTTCCAGATGAGGTATTTCAATATCCACACCCGCACAATTATTTCCTGTCCCTTCTGATGCAGGGCGGAATCGTGTTGTTGGGAATTGTGACTATCGGGTTTGTGATTTCAGGAATCAGATTGTGGAAAAACAGAGATTGTCTGGCGGCAAACCTTCTTCTGGCCTTTTTACTAAGCATGCTGGTCATGGGCTTTACAGAAGCATTATCGATATACATGTGTCCTTTAATGTATCCCATGCTGGTAATATCTATGCATGCAGAAAAATTGCGAAATATTTTTACTATATCAGAGGGGCGAAGAAAAAGATAGAAAAGTAACGGACAGGATGAGCACATATGGCAATCCTGTCCGTTTTGTACATTAGTCACTTGGATGGTTTCCTTTTGCGGATGTTTTTATACACACGTTTACAGCAGTTTTTGTCATGAAAGGCATAGAAGTTATCTATTCGTTCACGATATTTTTCTTTTAACGTGCATCCGTTTTCCATATAGGAAATGATCTGCTGCACGGTTTCCTGAAGGTCGCAGGTCACTTCTCCGAATCCATCCCGTTCATAATCAAAATATCCGCGGGAATAAATATGCTCGCCGGAGAAAAATTCTTCCTTGTCGCTCTGACAGTAGATGATCGGCTTGCGCAGGTAAGCAAAATCAAAAGCTACAGAAGAGTAATCTGTCAGGATCAGGCTGCTTTTGGCAAATATGTCGCGATAAGACATTTGACCATCCAGGACGGAAATGGATTCCGGCGCAGAAAATGCTGACAGGTAATCCATAAAAGCGGGATGCGGTTTGAAAGCAATGGTGTATCCATATTTCAGAGCGGCACTATGAAGTGTCGGGTCATTTAACAGTGCTCTGTAGAAGGAAACATAATTGCTGGTTTCAAGTCCGGGCAGAGCTATCCAGTGATTGTCCTGATTTTGACCGGAAAGCAAGTGGCGCCGCCAGGTAGGCATGATGGTTATCAGTTTTTCCGGTGCATTGTAAAGCCGGTCATGGCGGGGAAGTCCTGTCAGCCAGACTTCGTTTTCTGTATAAAAATACTTACATTGCAGCAGTGACGCATATTCCGGTTCTGTAGTTGTGATAAAACCGTAAAAGTTTTTATTATAGCGGTTTAGCCATCCGGACATATCGTCTTTGATGACACCGTGCTGCAGAAAGACAAATGGTTTCTGAGCCACCAGATCTTTATATAGCGCATTCTGTTGTTCAAAAGGCTGTGTAACGTATTTGTCCGCATGCGATGAAACAACACACTGTGCTGTCAGATATAGTAGTTTATGTTCCTGACTTCCATAGGAAACAACAGGGCCGATTTCATTCATGCGCTGATAATCCCGGGATCCTTCGGCCAGTACAAAGTATGATTTTACGGCATATGGATGATGTTTTTGCAGGAAAAGGAAAAATGCTTCTCCGTTATCGTCCGCCAGATCATAGCGATCACTGATCAGCCAAATGGGACGTCTGGATTTAAATTTCCGTGCTTTTTCCCGGAGAAGAATATCATCTTCGCTGAAATCTCCCGAATCACGTACTTCCCGGATAAAGGCTTTTTCTTTTTCTTCGATAAGCTTTTTGGAACTCTTTTCCAAAACTATGGTGGAATCCGCATACTGAAGAATATAGTTCCCGATGAGACCGTACGCTGTAGAATAGGTTATGTCCAGGGGAACAAATTTTCCAAAACGGTATTTGTAGGGAAGAACATGGGTTCCATCGTATTCGTACATTAGCTGAATCTTATTTACGGCTGTCTGGGAGTCAAGAGTAAAGTGACCAATAAATCCCTGGCGGATCATGACCAGATGGTCCAGACTGTGCAGCTCTTCCGTATGTTCTGTTAACTCACAGAGGCAGGGTTTGCCGTTTACGATCAGGTAGGGAGTAATATCGTGCATGACGGTGGGGAAATAGTTCACGGTTCCTTCAATCGAGCACTTGTCACCATCAATCTTGATAAAATCTACAGTGACAAGGGAACGGTTCAGATCGTATACTTTGTTTTCACCGTAATAGAGCTTGATATTGTTTTTCTTCTTTACAAATTCCGGGGGTGTATTGTGTTTGGTGGACAGGATGAAAAGCTTGTGCTCACCAAAGGTATTTTTCTGTGCAAGGATGATATCGTCATCAATATAGCTGTAGATTTCAAACAGCGTGCGGAAGAATTTATCCCGTGCATCTTTATCAAGCACCGTTTCCGGAATGTGTTTCAGTTTGATGGGAGCCTGCAGATCGTAGGCCAGCGTATATTTTACAAACCTCGGAATCTCTCCGTAAGTATCAAGGCATTCCCTGATCAGATCCAGACAGAAATAGTCCAGATGGGGCTGATACCATTTGGGGTTATACTGAGTGTTTTCCATGGCGGATACGACACCGCTGTCATGACGTCTGTACCAGTAGGTGGCATCACTGACGATACCCAGTGTCTGCTTTTTCAGTAAAACAGAGACAAGGGCTCGGGCATCTTCGGCATAGGCCAGCCGTGTATCAAAATGTATGGTTTGGGCTGCCTCGTTCCGGATATACGAGCTGGCAATATGCATGGCTACGTATTCGGGATGTTCTTTTAAATCAGCAACACGGGTCTCTTTTTTATAAAAATTCAGGATGTGTTCGTCCGTACGTGCTTCAAAAAAGATGATGGGAATGACAGCTACATCTGTTTCTGTCTGATGTTCCATAAAGAACTGATACACGCGTTCAAGGGTCTGTGGACTGATTTTATCATCAGAATCCATGAAATTGATATATTCACCTTGAATATGAGGCAATCCGGCATTTCTGGCAGAGGATACACCACCGTTATCTTTGTGAATTACGAGGATGTTGGGATATTCTTTTGCAAGGGAATCTGCCATAGCAGGTGTATTGTCTGTGGAACCGTCATCCACGATGATCAGCTGTATGTTTTCGAAACCTAGAGTCTGTTCTTTCAGACTGTCTACAGCTTCAGTGAGATACTGTTGTGCATTGTAGGCAGCCATGACAATAGAAAAGATATAAGGGTGTGTCATAATAAGACCTCCTCCTGCGTAGATCATTAATTGATATTTTATCACATGTGTACATTATTCACAAGGCGCGAAAAAAGCAATGAGAATTATTGATTTTATACTTTAGTTTTAGTATAATGATTTATCGAATGTGACCAGGGGATGTTTATGCCCTGAAATAATCTGAATTTTTTCATGTAAAACTATAAAATACATAAGGAGGAGTATCGTTGAAGCGTTTTATAAGTGATGTAAAAAAATACTGGAATTATACACGCTATGCAGCGAAGTCTCAGCTGAAGACAGAGGTGGCCAATTCTTATCTGAACTGGCTGTGGTGGATCCTGGAGCCGTTCTGTTTCATGCTGATCTATGCTTTTGTTTTCGGTATGCTGTTTAAGAAAAAACTCGAGTATTTTAATATTTATATTTTTGTGGGTCTGGCATTCTGGGATTTCTTTAACCGCTGTATCAAGAGCTCTGTGCGTATGGTACGAAAAAACAAGCCCATCGTATCAAAGGTGTATCTGCCGAAGTTCATGCTGATCATTTCCGATATGATGGTCAATGGTTTTAAGATGATGATCTGTTTCGGTATCTCTTTTGTAATGATGATCGTATATCGGGTGCCGATCAGTTATCGAATCTTATACATGATCCCGATTCTTCTGGTGGGCATTGTCTTTACCTTTGGATGCTCCTGTATTATGCTGCATTTGGGAGTGTTTATTGATGATATGTCCAATGTGATCAATATCGTACTTCGTTTTGTTTTCTACCTTACCGGTATTTTCTACAGTATCGAGCAGAGTTTTCCGAAACCGTACAGAACAATTCTGCTGAATTGCAATCCCATCGCCTGCATCATCAATGATCTGAGAAGATGTATCATCTACTGTCAGGATCCGGGATTCCATGTGCTGGAGCTTTGGGCGGTCATTTCTGTGGTACTGGCGATCATCGGTGTACGCACGATCTACCGCGGCGAAAACACCTACGTAAAAGTGATTTAATGAGGATGTATATATGGAAGATATTGCAATTACTGTCAAGGATCTTAAGATCCGATATAAGAGTGTACAGGCGTATTCGATCAAGAAGAGTCTGCTGCGGCTGAAGGGTGCAGAGACACAGTCGTTTGAGGCAGTTCGTGGTATCAGCTTTGAGGTAAAGCAGGGAGAGATTCTCGGTATCACCGGTAAAAACGGCAGTGGTAAGTCTACTATGCTCCGTGCGCTGGCAAATATTTTTTCTGCTGATGAGGGTACGATCGATCTGCATGGACATTCGGTATCTTTGCTGGCTATCGGTGTTGGATTCAAAAAAGAGCTGACCGGTCGCGAGAATATCATGCTGTCCGGTATGCTGCTTGGCTTTACAGAAGAGCAGGTCAAGGAGAAAATGCCGGAGATCATTGAATTTGCCGGTCTTGGAAAGTTTATCGATATGCCGGTGCGTACGTATTCCAGCGGTATGTACTCTAAACTGGCTTTCTCTATCACGGCTATTCTGGAGACGGAGATCATGTTGATCGATGAGGTCTTATCTGTCGGTGATGAAAAGTTCAAAAAGAAAAGTTATAAAAAGATGAAGTCTCTGATCTCCAACAAAGACCGTACCGTTGTTATCGTATCTCACAATCTGGCTACGCTGGAGGATCTCTGTGATCGTGTACTGTGGATGCATGAGGGTAAGATGATGAAGATCGGAGATCCTCATGAGGTTCTTGAAGAGTATCGTCAGTTTATGGAAGACTAATTGGTAATCGTATGGAACAGAAAATTTTCGAAAAACTGAAAATGGTCAGACTGTCGGATCTGGTGCATATCTTTAAGTTTCTGCTGGCACTGCCCATAGCCTGGATAGTTAAGAGAAGCCACAGAGATCTGTGGCTGATCTGCGATTATGAGATGGAAGCCAGAGATAATCCCTACTGGCTGTTTAAGTACATCCGTGAGGAGCATCCGGAGCAGGAAATCATTTATGCCATCAATCCCCATTCGGCGGACTATGAAAGGGTGGCTAAGCTTGGCCCGACGGTGGCTTACGGCAGCCTGAAGCATTGGATCTATTATCTGGCAGCCTCAAAGAATATCAGCTCTCAGAAGGGCGGAAAGCCGAATGCGGCCATCTGCTTTGCACTGGAGGTATCGGGACTGTTGAAAAACACCCGTATCTTTTTGCAGCACGGTATTATCAAGGATGATCTTTCGTATCTGTACTATCGCAATACGAAGATGCGGATGTTTGTGACTTCTGTACCGAGAGAGTATGAATTTGTGCGCGATACTTACGGCTATCCTGCAGGATATGTGCAAATGCTGGGGTTGGCGCGATATGACAATCTGTTTCCCGTGCCGGCAAAGGAAAAGTTTATCCTGGTGATGCCGACCTGGCGCAAATGGATCGCACATACCGTGTCCAATGCGGTTGAACGGGCGGACAGTTTTGAACAGACGGAGTTTGCGAAGGCATGGAAAAAGTTCCTGAGTGATCCGTTTGTGGAAGATCTTAAAGGGCAGGATATTCGTCTTGTCTTTTATCTGCATCGCAATATGCAGAAGTTCGCCGGATATTTTGCCGGGATCAGTGACAATGTGACGATAGCTACCTGGCCGGAATATGACTGTCAGCAGCTGATGAAAGAGGCCCTGTGCATGATCACGGACTATTCCAGCGTGGCGATGGATATGGCATATATGAGAAAACCGGTACTGTATTATCAGTTTGATTATGAAATGTTTCGCCAGGGCCATATGGGGCTGGGATACTATGACTATCATAAGGATGGTTTTGGACCGATCTGTGAGAACAGTGAGGTGCTGATTGACCGGCTGAAAGCCGTAATGAATAGAAACTATGTGATGGAAGCGCAGTATGTGAAAAGGTGTGACGACTTTTTCTATTTCCATGACAGAGACTACTGCAAACGAAACTATGAAGCTATCAAAGAGATTGAAGTGTGAGGATAGAGCAGTGAAGAATAGTACACAGAAACCGATCGATTTTGTGATCATCTGGGTGGATGGCAATGATCCCGCGTGGCGTGCAGTAAAGAATCAGTATGTGCCAAAACCGGTGGGAGAGGATGACCAGGAAGTGCGTTATCGTGACTGGGACAACCTGCAGTACTGGTTTCGGTCTGTGGAAAAGTATACCCCCTGGGTCAACAAGATCCATTTTGTTACCTGGGGGCATCTGCCGAAGTGGCTGGATACCTCTAATCCGAAGCTGCATATTGTGAAGCACGAGGATTATATTCCGGCAGAGTACCTGCCTACCTTTAATTCTCATACGATCGAGCACAATCTGCACAGGATCGAGGGTCTGGCAGAGCAGTTTGTGTATTTTAATGATGACATGTTTATCAATAAGCCAATGAAACCGGAGGATTTCTTTGTGAACGGGAAACCCTGCGATACCTTTGCCATGGACTGTATCTTCTGGGGAAAGGATAGTGCGGGACCCTATAACGGCAACGATATGGCGGTGATCAACACCCATTTTCCAAAGAAACAGGCGCTGTTGAAAAACTGGAAAAACTGGTTCAGACTGCGTTACGGTGCCAAGCATCTGTACCGTACCCTGGTGCTTTTGCCCTGGGCATGGTTTCCGGGCTTTTATTACCATCACCTGCCAAACAGCTTTCTGAAAGCTACTTTTGAGGAAGTATGGGCAGCAGAGCCGGAAATCCTGGATGAGACCTGCAAATGCAGGATCCGTTCGACAACGAATGTGAATCAGTGGCTGTACAAGTACTGGCAGCTGGCTTCCGGAAATTTTTATCCGCGGACGAATAAGATCGGCCGTTGTTATCACATTAAGGATCAGAATGTATATGATCTGCTGGATTCTATCAGACATCAGAAGGATGCCATGATCTGCATTAATGATACGGCAAAAACGGTGAATTTTGAGGAGAAGGTGCGGCTGGTGAAGGAGGCGTTCCAGTCTGTTTTGCCGGAGAAATCTTCTTTTGAATTGTAAAAATTGAGTTGTAAGTAAACAGGGAAGAAATAGCCCATATAATAATAGCCATACATTTTAAGCGACTTTCCGAGCACGACTTCGAGACTACAGGCTCGAAGCGAGCGCAGGCGGAGCGCAAAATGTATGGCTATTATTATATGGGCTATTTCTTCCCGTCCGTCGATCCAAAACAAGACCCCGGCAAAACAGGCGGGAACTGTTTGCGCGGGCTACTCGTCTTCTTCGACGTAGGAGACAATATTTTCCTGCTCAGGATCTTCTTCAAAGTCTCCGGCATTGAGATAATCTTCAATGATGGAAGAATTAAAGGTCAGAGCCTGGGTGCGGCCGATCTCTTTTTCCTCGTCATCATCCATGAGGGAAATGATAACAGGAATATTTTTGATATCATCGGCAATGACACCGTCTTCGTCATAGAAATTCAGGTAAGTTACAGCAGACATTCCGGCGGGAAGGTCATATCCATAGGCTGTTTCATAGGTCTCTGCGGCGTTTCCGGCCAGCTGGGCGGTCAGGAATACATTTTTGTCAGAGTTGTTGATGGCAAAGATGACGATGACCGGTGTGTTGTCCGGATCCAATGTGGCACCTTTGGCAATCAGCTGGATGCCGTTTTCGTCATACAGCATCTGGCCTTCGGTATTGAGGGTCTGCGTATAACTGTCATATAGGGAAGTGTGGACCTCCATTTGGTCAGTTTCGCAGATCAATTCGGCATTTTCCTGGTTATACATGGATAATTTGAAGGAAATGGATGCTACAGCAGTAATACCGCAGACATTCAGATCCGGATTGTTGAAGATCAGGGGTGTGAAAGTTTTTTCTTTGGCCGGCAGTTCCATATCTCCGCTGCAGTCCATGAGAATACCGTTGATGGAAGCGGATTCGCAGACCAGATACACATCCTGATCCGTCAGATTTTCCAGGTTCAGAAACAGATAGGTACTGTTGGAATCAGAATCAATGCTGTCTGTGGTTATGACAAAAGTATCGTTTCTAAAGATCTCTTGCGGGGTGATCGTTGCGGTATCCGGCTGTGTATTGTCTGTAAGATTCAGATCACTGACTACAGAATTGATCTCCACTATGGATGACGGAGATGGTGCAGCCTGTGGGTCTTCTGTGGCTGTTTTTCCGCAGCCTGTCAGGACAAGGCCAAGCATAAGTGCCAGTCCGAGTAAACGTTTATTGTACATGACAAACTCCTTTTTGCTTTGTTTGCCCTCAATTATAGGAAAATGAACTTTTTTTGTAAAGAAAAATTAAGAATTAATTAGAAATTAATCCATAGTCGCAAATGGAATAATGCGGTATACTGAACATGAGTATGAGGTTTTGCCTGTAAATAAGCTGAAAATAAAGGCAAAGAAGATTGCAGATGATTCTATAAAGTGCTATAATTGTATTTAATTATGTGTTTTTTGGGAGGAAGATATGAAGTCAAGGAGAGTAATGTCGATACTTTTGACTGCAGCGCTGTCAGCGGAGACAATGTTTGCACCGTTGTCGGTTCTGGCCAGCAGCGATGTAGTGCCGCAGTCATCAGACGTTGTGGAGAGTGGCAGTGATATTCCTGTCGGTTCCAATATAGATAGAGTGATCGATGAGCTTCCGGAGGTGGTATCTGATCTTTCGAAGGGAAGCAGTGAGCTTCCGGAGGTGATATCTGAGCTTCCGGAGGGGAACAGTGAGGTTTCCAGCGTTTTGCCGGAGCTTTCAGGAGAAGGCAGCGGTTCTTTACTTCCGGAAACGGAAAGTTCGGCTGTAGTTCCCGCCGGGGATGAGATGACCGGGCAGGAAGAGGCTGGTCCTGTATGGCTGGAGGAGAAGATGCTTCTTGCCAGTATTGATGAGGAAAAAGAGGAGATCGCATTGAGCTTTTCTGCTTTTTCTGAGACGGAAAAGTATACATACGAAGTTCTGGATAAAGATGGAGTGTCACTGAAAAACGGTGAACTGGAAGTACAGGAAAAGGAAGTAAATGGCGATCTGGAAGAGGTCTTTGGAGAAGAAGATAATTATGAAGCCAGAGTTGCATTGGAATCTTCCTGGCCGGAAGAACTGACATTGTATGTGTATGATGCAGAGAATACATTCTACATCACCTGTAGTCTGCAGCAGAAAAAAGCCGTGGACAGCATTGCGGCAGAACAAAACGAAGAGGATAAGATTGCGGTCGTTTGGACAGCCCTCGAGGACAGCAGTTGTGACGGTTATGTGGTGGAGCTGCTTTCGGATGAAGGACAGCTGGTGGACAGCGTTACGGTAGAGAATACTATATCTGCATGTTCTTTCAAGGCTTCCGCAGAGAATCTTAGCGTACAGGTCACTCCTTATGTGCAGGAGGAAGACAGTGCTCCCGAGTATTTTATCGGCGCAGTAAATGCGGTGTCTCTTCTGTCCGTACAGGAGGAGCCGGTGGCCGTAGCGCAGCTGGAGGCAGAATCGATGATCGTATATCCGGATCAGGTAGGCGGTGTGTCTGCCGTTGCCGGAGATCATCAGGTGACGTTGAACTGGTGGTGGACAAATAATGCGGAAGCGTATAATGTGTATCGCTGGGATCCGGCGGGATGGACGGAGTATTTGACTACTGTGACAACACCAAACTGTACAGTGACCAATCTTCGGGGAAATGTCGAGTACTGGTTTGTTATTGAAGGCGTACGAAATGAGGGCGGACAGCAGATCAAAGGAGCCATGTCTGCTCCGGTGAATGCTACACCGTTTATTATAGCGCCGAATGCACCCTATGACTTTAGCGGTGTGAACGGAAACGGTGCGACGACTCTGACCTGGAGTCCCAATGGCATTGCGGATGGTTATATCGTTTATTCCTACGATTATAGCCGTAATCAGTATGTGGAGATTGGAAAGACTATTGAGACCAGATTTACAGACAAAGGTGCCGGCAACGTTGACAAGCATAAATACATGGTCAAAGCATATCGCACGGATGATAATGTTAATTTTTTTATCAGCGATGGTGGTCCGGAAACACTGGTCTACGGTAATAAGACTGTGGAAACAGCAAAATCCATTCACCCCATCTATTATTCTGCAAGAATCACCCGAAAAACAGGACTGTACGCAGAATTCCGTAAGGATAAAACAAAACAGGGTACTCTGAAAAAGGGTGAAAAGGTTACGATCATTTACCGTCGCTGGAAACAGAGTCTGGTTTCCTATAAAGGAAAAAAATATTATGTGTATAACGGTGCCATGAGAGTGACGGGTCAGTCCTATACGAAAAAGGACTATTCGACGCAGGAAAAGGAATATTACGTGAATTCCCAGGGTTACAAGAGTTCATCAAAATATCTGATCTGGATCAGCACATATACACAGAGAATTAATGTTTTTCAGGGATCAAAAGGGAAGTGGAAGCTGATCAAATCCGAGCAGTGCGTGACAGGAAAGATCGCGACCTATACACCAATGGGAACCTTTAAGCTCTATAAAAAGAAAAAAGCACACTATTACGGCAGATCGTTCTATAAATACCTGTGTTATTTCTCAGGAGATAATAAGATGCACACTCGTCCGGCCAGAAGAGCAACGAAAAAGTATATTGACAGTCGACTGGGCATTCCGCTGTCCAATGGCTGTGTTCGTCTGACAGATGGGCTTGCAAAATGGATATACAATGAGGTACCGAAAAAATCTACAGTAGTAGTTCGTTAAACATTACTTTTTGATAAAAGCCAGTGCTGAGCTGGCTTTTATCTGTATTTTCAGATATAACAATAAATATTTGGAGATGATTATGGAAATGAAGAAGAACACTCCGGTGAAAAAACTGGAGGAATTTTTGCTGTTTACAGGAATGCTTGTGCTATGCTGCCAGGTGTTCGGCAGATTATCTTCTGCCGGGTTGAATGTATTGATCAATGTTCTCTGGTATGTGGAAGCTGCCGGTTTTTTTGTGCTGGCAGGTTACAGGACAGCGCAATACAGCAGAGGCAGTATTTCCAGAAAAGAAATAATGCTGTATGCCTTAAAATATTATGGATTGTTTGTACTGGCCGGGATCGGTCGGTTTGTCATGGTAGATAAAGGGGAGTTTTGGGATGATCTGATCCGGGTAACTGCCTTTATTTCTGTACCAAAATATGCGGAAATCTTTTTTACAATGACAGTTTTGCTGCTGTTGTCAGTCTTTTTCGGGCCGTTTTTGTTCAGGATCCTGCAAAAACGACACTGGGCATTGACAGCGGCTTTTTTGGGTTTTCTCCTGATTTTTTTACCGCAGGCAGCTGTTCGTTACCCTGTTTTTGCCATATGGATGAATTCGGAATGCTATCGCTGTCTGCCGATACCGGTATATCTGGGATATTATTTTGCAGGTATGTGGCTGAACAAAGGGGTCAGCATTGATCGAAGCATACGAAGATTCGCTATACCGGCCAGTGTGATCTATACGGTGATCCTGCTGATCTGGCACAGGAGTGCATTGATGAAGACCATGGAATTTCCGCTGCATTATTGGGAAATCCTTCTGCCGGCGGGATTGCTGTTTCTGTTTTTTGAAGTATCAGGATCTGCATGGGGAGAGAAGGTTTATGCCTGGATACAGTGCAGGATACAGAGAAAGTCTTCAGCCAATCTGATCATAATAAAGACTGCGTTGATGATCCTGATGATAAATGCCCTGCGAGGGTACTTGGAAGTAAAGAAATGCCCTGCATGGAAGGTGTTCCTGTTGTTTGTTGTTCTCTGGGGCGTGTCTTCTTTATGCGGACTGTTTCTGGAGGCGCTTCGCAGGGATTCTGTGACCGGCTGGTGCAGAAAACATAAAAAGCTTACATTTGTAGTGTTATACAGTGTTGGCTTTGCGGTGATGTTTGTGCTGGTATATCTGCCTTTCTTGGAAAACGGGATCAGTTTGATCTGGAGACGTGACGGTATTTCTCAGTATTTTCCGAAGGCCATGCTATTTTCGAGGAATATAAGAGAGATTCTGGCAAATTTTCTTCAGGGGAATTTCCATATTCCTTCCTATACCTTTAATCTTGGATTGGGGGACAGTATACCCGTAAAGCTGGAACCGTTATACTGGCTGCATGCACTGTTTGCTCCGGAAGATATGGAGATCGGATATGAATTTGTGATGATCCTTCGTATGTATCTTTCCGGTCTCAGTGTCTCAGCTTTGCTGTACTATTTCAAAAAGGACTGGAAAATCACCTGGATCTGCAGTTATATTTACTGCTTTTCCGGCTATACGTTATATGCGTGCACCCGTCATGCTCATCTGATGGTGGCCTATATATTGCTGCCCCTTCTTGTCATTGCGGTGGAGGAGATCCTGCGAAAGAAGAAATGGTATCTGGGCTGTGTGTTGATCGCACTGTCCCTGCTCTGTTCGTACTACTTCCTGTATATGAATACGATCGTACTGGCACTGTATTTTCTGATCCGTTATGCTTTTATGCCGAAAGAAAATCAGACCTGGAAAAATTTCTGGAGCTATGTGGGATGCTTTGCCGGTGCATATATTCTGGGCATCGGCATGGGAAGCATGACCATATTTACCTCGCTGTTTAATTATTTCGGTTCAGGCCGTGCGGGCAGCGGAACCGTAGCGGCAGAGTCCCTGCTGTATTACAAAAAGGACTGGCTGAATGATGTGTATATGAGTCTGATCGCTCCCGGTGAGGGATTGGGATACTGGATGAAGCTGGGGATGATTCCGCTTTGTCTGCTGGCAATAGTCATGCTTTTCCTTCGGAAAAACAAAAAAGAGCTTAAGGCAGCTATGATTTTCTGCCTGCTGGGGTTGCCATTCCCGTTTTTTGCATATTTTATGAGTGGTTTTGGCAGTGTTACGAATCGTTGGCTGTATATTTTTGTGCTGGTGATGACTCTGGCGGTGGCAGAGGCACTGGCGATGATCCCGTCTCTGACAAAAAGAGAGCTGTCTGTTCTGTTTTTGTCGATCTTACCGTATTTTGTGATGGCTATGTTTTACAGTCGCTATAATACAACGTTTTTCCTGAAAGCGCTGGGCATGCTTTTGATGACGTATATCGTAATCGTATTTTCCACGAGAGTGGTGGGGATCCTCAGTCAGCGTCAGATGCTGGCGGCCATGGCTGTCCTGGTGGCGGCAGGACTGGCAGTCAACGGCAATATGTTGTTTAGCATTGAGGGGGCAAATCTTTCTAATGAATACGCAGCTGCGGGAAAGGCGCTGAAAGAAGCCAGAAGTGCCAGAATTAAGGCATGTACAGCAATAGAGGATGACAGTTTTTATCGCGTGTCAGAAGCACAGACGAAATATCTCAATTATTGTGCGTCCGCAGCTCTGGGTGTGAACTCCGTTTCGTATTTTAGCAGTACGATGAACGGTTTGATCCTGGAGTTTGACAGGCTGATGGGCAACGGTCGAAGCTGTATGGTGTACCACTGTGATTTCAATAACAGAACGATGCTGAATGCTCTGGCCTGTGTGAAATATTATGGGGCTCTGAACGATGAACAGGCAGAGTTTATGCTCCCGTACGGTTACGCTCTTTATGATGAGGTACAGATGGACGACTACGATTATGCCATATTCCGGACGGAGGATACTTTACCGTTGGCATACAGCTATGATGCTGTGATGAGTACAGAAGAAATGCTGGAGCACCCTGTCGAGGAACGCCAGGAATTAATGATGAAAAATGCGGTGATCGACAGTGATGTGCAGCTTGAAAATACCTATGACGACAGCAATTCCGTGGTTTCCGGATATGAAGTAGAGCCGACCGATGTCATCTATAAGGATACTGTTCTGGAAGGAGATACGCTGAAGGTTTTGAAGGACGGAACAGTTACCTTTACTGTGGATCCTGTGCCGAACGCGGAAATGTATATCCTGTTTAAAGGAAATGTGAAGAGTACCCTAAATAAGGACAGCATTACTCTAGGTGTGACCAATGCTTTGGGAGAATACCCTTATGAGCTGTACCAGGATAATCATATTTATTATCTGGATATTGATAAAAATATGATCAATTTCGGTTACCATGAAAATGGGATCGATCAGCTGACGATACGCTTTGATGACGATTGTGAGATCCAGATAGAGGATTTTGCCATCTATTGTCAGCCCATGGATGATTTTGAAGCAGAGCTTCAGTCTTTGAAGGCGGCTGTGCTTGAAAATATTACTATGGAAAATGACAGTATTCGTGGTACAATATCTGCAGACAAGAATAAGCTGTTGGTGTTTTCCATCCCTTATCAGAATGGCTGGACAGCCTGGGTGGATGGAAAGAAAGCAGATCTGATCAAAACAAATATCATGTACACCGGCCTGGAGATCGGCTCGGGTGAACATGAGATCGAACTGCATTATGAGATGCCGGGCGTGAAGTATGGCATCCTTGTCACTCTGGTGAGTGCAGGTATCTTTGTTCTTGTCGTTATTGGAAATGCAGTGTTACGAAAACGTAAAGTTCAACGGAGATAATTATGCATAAACTGATATGTAAACTGGAAGATAATACTCTTGTTATTCGAAGAGAGAGCGAAAATGCAGAGCTTAGAGTAGAGTTGTCTGTTCTGGAGCCGGATACCCGGTATACCCTGGATTTTGAAATCTCTGCAGAAGAAAATCAGCAGTTATATATGCTGGAAGCTTTGCCGGAGGATTTCATTGTCCGGGAGCAGCCGGATCAAGATGAGCTGGAGCAGCAGTTTGTGGTGAAAACAGAAGCGGAGCTGAAACGGGAGTCCTATGATCAATATTACGATCTGGATGATCCTCACAGAAAAGAGGAGATGATCGCCGTATTTTCCCATCACAGAAAAATTTTCATGATGTTTGGAAGACGAGAGAGGATCTATCACAGTCTGGTTCGCTTTAATGCTGTGGTTCGCCATCTGGGCATGAACAGCAAAAGAATCGTGGTGGACACCTTCTGCTATGCGGAGAACAATTATGGATTAAAGGTTGAAGGTGCTTATTTTGGCATGAACCAGTTAAGTGATCTGAAACATTATGATATTCCCGTATGTCCTAAGGGCCTTTCCCGTTTTGGCAAATACAGACCAAAGTATTTCCGAAGATTTTCTTTCCCGTTGGAGGATTTTGCCGAGATTCTGAAAATGGGCGGTACAAAGTTTTCTGTATGGTTAAAGATTGAAGGCATTTATATCAAATATTCGATAACAAAGAAATTCAGAAATACACCGAAAAAGCAGCACGAGAACAAAGAATATTACGTTCCACTGAAAAGCACCTATGTCCGGGATCTGGCTTTGCAGGTGAGAAGAACCTTCTATGGTCATCTGACGCTGGTCAAACGTCCCATGGAGGAGATAGAACACAGCCTGTCTTTCCGTTTTAAGGAATCCCGTCCGGTGACGGCGGCATTGTTTTACAGCGGCAAGCTGTTCAAATATTTCCGAAGAAAGAAGATCGCCCTGTTTTATGAAAAACTGGCGGCCAAGGCGGAAGAAGGTACCTTTGAACTGTTTCAGCGCTGCGACCGGGATGGACAGGCGAAATGCTACTATATTCTGGATAAGAATTCACCGGATTTTGCCCGGGTGGGAAAAGAGCACCATGTGGTGGCAAAGTTTTCCTGGAAGTATTATTATCTGATCTTTAATGTGGACTGCTTTGTTTCCACCGAAGCGCCGATCCATCTGTCTCTGATGGATGACAACAGCCGTCTGGTGCGCTGGAATTTGTGCAAACATCCCTTTATTTTCCTGCAGCACGGTATAACGTATCTGAAACCTCAGGGTACCAGATCCACGTTCTCTGTAGGCAAAGCCGGTGAGCCGGCCTATATCGTTGTCAGCAGCGAAAAAGAAGGGGCGGCTGTCAATCGTATGATGGGCACTCCGCTGGAACGCAATCTGATCACAGGTATGATGATGTTTGATTATTGTCAATACAAACATATCAATGCATCCACGGAGGACAAGGTCGTGATCATGATGACCTGGCGTCCTTATGAGAATTTTATTGAGAAATTTGAAGATTCGACATATTATCAGTACACTATGCAGGTGTATGATATTCTGAAGAACTATATTCCGGAGGAGAAAATTATAATTGTTCCGCATCCGAAAGTTCTGGAAGGTCTGAAAGCGGCAGTGGGAGAGGATAAGATCTGGACCCGTCCGATTTCGGAAGTATTAGGTCTTGCAAAATTGCTGATCACGGATTATTCTTCTGTGGGATACAACAGCTTTTATCAGGGCGGCGGTGTAGTATTTTATCAGCCGGACCTGGAAAGGTTCGAAACGTATATGCAGATGCCGCTGGTGCCGCAGCCGGATGAATATATCGGTTTCCGTGCACTGGATGCGGAAACGTTAGAAAAGATCCTGCAGCCGGGACTTGTGGATGGGAAGATCCATCTGGATTACTTCCGTACAGAGGAGTATGAGAGGCGGTATCTGGAGATCAACAAATTCCATGATGGAAAAAATACAGAACGTATTTACACGTTTTTGAAAGAAAAGGTATTCTGAACAAGAGAGAAAATCTGCGATCATCTGATCGCAGGATGAATACCCGGGAAGGAGCGAAACAGATGATATCGGTAGTGATACCATGTTATAAATCAAGCCGTACTATCGGTAAGGTGGTGGAGCTGACATCGAAGGAGCTGGAACGATTAGGGTATCCGGAGTATGAGTTTGTTCTTGTGGATGACTGTTCGCCGGATGGAGGAGAGACAGCAAACCGGCTGAAAGAATTGAACAGGGAATATTCCTGTGTAAAAGCGGTATTGCTGGCGAAAAATGTGGGACAGCACAATGCTTTGCTGGCGGCACTGAATTATGCCGAAGGTGATATCCTGATCGGTATGGATGATGATATGCAGACGCACCCCTCACAGATCCAGTATCTGTTGGCGGAACTGGATAAGGGATATGACATCGTCTATGGATATTATCCTGAGAAAAAAGCCAGTGGATTCCGCAGTCTGGGAAGCTATTTTAACTATCTGTCGGTTCGTGTGCTGATCGGCAAGCCGAAAGAATTAAAAACATCCAGTTTCTGGGTGATCCGGAAATTTGTCCGGGATTCGGTGATCGAATACAAAAATCCGTATGCGTATATCCAGGGGCTGTTTCTGCGGACTACACGAAACATCAGCTGTGTTCCGATCAAACACTTTGAACGTGAGGTGGGGACTTCAGGTTATACGTTTTCCAAGCTGTTTAAGCTCTGGTCAAATATTATGGGATTCTCTGTGGTGCCCCTGAAGATGGCAACCTGGTGCGGCGTCATTTTTTCAGTCCTTGGTATTATTGGAGCGTTTTTTGTGGTGATAAGGAAATTGATGGTTCCGACAATGGCCATTGGCTGGCCGTCTATGATGGTTGCGATCTGTTTCTTTTCCGGTGTCAATCTGTTTGTGCTGGGATTGGTAGGGCAATACGTGGGAAGAATGTTTTTGGGACTCAATCGTGAGCCGCAGTATGTCGTTCGCGAGATGCTGGGGAGAAAGGATGTGGATAAGCAATGAAAAAACTGATGATCATGGGAGCGGGTATCTATCAGGTGCCGCTGATCAAAACGGCAAAGAGAATGGGTATTCATACGATAGCAGTCAGTATTCCGGGAAATTACCCGGGATTTGCCCTGGCAGATGAAAACTGCTATGAAAATACAGTGGACTATGAGACAGTGCTTCGCGTGGCTAAAGAAAAACAGATCGATGGTATCGTAACGGCCGGTACGGATGTGGCAGTGATCACGATCGGTAAGGTCTGTGATGAACTGGGGCTTAAGGGACTGAGTTTTGACGCGGCGCAGATCGCTTCCAATAAGCTGGAGATGAAAGAACGGTATGAGCAGTATGGTGTACGTACAGCCCGCTTCCGGCTGGTAAAGCTGGACGGTTCTGATCTGAGAGAAAAAGCATCCGAACTCACGTTTCCGCTGATTTTTAAAGCTGTGGATTCTTCCGGAAGCCGCGGCATCCGTCGTGTGAACAGTGAGGATGAATTTGATGATACCTTGGCATATGTTGCCGGGACTACCCGCAAGGACTATTTCCTTGTGGAAGAGTTTATCGAGGGTGAAGAGTTTGGAGCGCAGGCATTTGTACAGGATGGTGAGGTAGAGTTTATCCTGCCCCACGGCGACTTTGTTTTCCAGGGAGATACCGGTGTGCCGGTAGGTCATTTTGCCCCGTATGATCTGCCGAGGGAAGTGATAGAGGACTGCAAAGTGCAGCTCGTAAATGCTATTAAGGCTATGGGTCTTGATAACTGTGCGATCAACGCTGATTTTATTCTCAGAGACGGCAAAACATACGTGCTGGAGATCGGCGGCCGATCCGGAGCTACTTGTCTGGCAGAACTTGTTTCTATTTATTATGGGTTTGATTATTACGAAAAACTGATACGCGTAGCCTTGGGCGAAAAAGTTTCTTTTGCCAGTGACAAAGCCGTACCCAATGTAAGCAAACTGTTGATCAGTGATAAAGACGGTGTCATTCGTTCGCAGACAAACGAAAATACACCTTCTGAGAATCTTGTGGATGTGCAGTTTGATTACAAACCGGGGGACGAAGTGCATGCTTTCCATATCGGTCCCCACCGTATCGGTCATGTGATCGCCAAAGCGGAGACTCTGGAAAAAGCAGAACAGGTGCTGGAAGATGCGCTGAATCATATCCATATTGACGTGGAAGAAAAAAAGCTGTGATCACATGGCAGAAGACGGAGAAAAAGTAGGAGATTATGGACAAAACCAGATTATGTATAGTGATCCCCTGTTATAATGAGCAGGAAGTGTTACCGGTAACAGCTCCCATGTTTCGGGAAGAATTGCAGACTTTGATGGATGCATATGACATTTCCGGGGACAGCAGGATCCTTTTTGTGGATGATGGCAGTCGGGACGATACCTGGAAGATCATTACAGATCTGGCGGCATCAGATCCGTGTTTCAAAGGGATCCGCCAGAGTCGTAACCGGGGGCACCAGAGTTCGGTGTTGGCAGGTCTGATGGAAGCGATGCCGGATTTCGATATCACGATTTCCATTGACTGCGACGGGCAGGATGATGTGCATGCCATGGAAGAAATGGTTGCAGCTTATCACAAAGGCTGTGAAGTGGTCTACGGCGTGCGCAGTGACAGAAAAGCAGACAGTGTGTTCAAACGCAGCACGGCCCAGGGATTTTATCGTTTCATGAACCTTCTGGGGGCAGAAGTAGTCTATAATCATGCAGATTACCGCCTGATTTCTTCCCGTGTGCTGCGGGAATTTGCAGAATACAAAGAAGTAAACCTGTTTCTCAGAGGCATGGTACCGTTAGTCGGATTTCCAAGTACATCCGTCTATTACGAGCGACACCAACGCCTGGCCGGAGAAAGTCATTATCCATTAAAAAAAATGCTGTCCCTGGCCTTTGACGGTATCACCTCTTTAAGCATCAAGCCCATCCGGCTGATCACCAGTCTGGGCTTACTTGTAGCTCTGATCAGCTTCATCGGTGTGATCTGGTCCGTAATAGAGTTTTTCCTGGGACAGACCGTCAGCGGCTGGGCCAGCATGACCAGCATCATCTGCTTCGTCAGCGGCGTTCAGCTCATCTGTCTCGGCGTGATCGGCGAATACATCGGCAAAATCTACCTGGAAACAAAGCACCGTCCCCGCTACATCATAAGCGAGAGAACGGATGAAAAAGATTATCTCAATAAACAGCAATAAATGACCGGCCCCGGCTGTCGGGCTGCTGCTATATATACTTTCAAACGACTTTAACGAGCACGACTCCGAGACTACAGGCTCGGAGCGAGCGCAGTAGGAGAGCAGAAAGTATATATAGCAGCAGCCCGACAGCCGGGGCCGGTCATTTATTGCGTCAAAATTAAAAAAACAAGTTCACCGAGCGTGCATTTTACAGAATTTCCGTAATCTGCTCCACCACATACTCAGCCTGCGCCATCTGCATATCCGCATACAGCGGCAGACGAAGCACCCTGGCACCATACTCCTCAGTAACCGGACAATCCTCCGGACGATTTCCCAGCTTTTGTCCCATAGGTGCAGAATGAAGCGGAACATAACAGATATACGCCATAATATCCCTCTTTTTCAACTCATCCACCAGACGAGTGCGAATCTGATCGGACGGAAGTACGATATTATACATGTGTCCATTATGCTGCACATAATCCGGGATAATAGCCCGGCGCAGCTTACCGGCATCCTCCAGCGGTTTAAGCTGTTCCTGATATGTATTCCAGATTGCCATACGCTTATCCATGATCTCATCATAACGATCCATCTGAGCACAGAGAATAGCAGCCAGAAGATCGGAAGGCAGGAACGAGGAACCAATGTCGTGCCAGGTGTATTTGTCTGTCCATCCCTTTAATACCTGACGGCGGTTTGTACCTTTCTCCCGGATGATCTCTGCACGATCCATGTATTTTTCTTCATTTAATATGATGGCACCGCCCTCACCCATGACATAGTTTTTGGTTTCATGAAAAGAATAGCATCCAAACTCAGACAGTGTGCCGGCAAACTGTCCTTTGTAGGTAGAACCCACAGCCTGAGCAGCATCCTCGATAACAAACAGACCATGCTTGTCGGCAATGGCATTGATCACATCCATGTCGCAGGGAACACCGGCATAGTCTACACAGTAGATAGCCTTTGTACGCGGAGTGATCAGTCCCTCGATCAAAGTCTCATCCATATTAAAGGTATCCGGACGGATATCGCAGAAGACCGGAGTGGCTCTGCGCAGTAAAAATGCATTTACGGTAGAAGAAAACGTGAAGGAAGGTACGATAACTTCGTCTCCCGGTTCCAGATCGATCAACAGCGAAGCCATCTCCAGTGCAGTAGTACCGGAAGTGGTCAGCAGCATATTTTCTATGCCGAAACGCTCCCTGAACTGATCGTAAACTTTCATGGTATATTTGCCGTCTCCGGACAGTTTGCTGTGGTGAAGCGCATCCAGCAGATATTGTTCTTCCAGATCGGAGACAGTGGCTTTGTTAAATGGAATCATGATTATTTCTCCTTTGTCAGAATTGTTTCTACGAGTTTGCTTTGTTTTCTGATCATAGCCTGCACATCTGTGAAAGTGTGCTGCTGCACATTTTGCAAAAAATGCTCTATCGAATGTAAAAACTGATCATCGGCAGGCAATACCGTACGCGTTTCATCGGAAGACGTACGGATGATCAGTTCCGGTGCATAATTGTCACCGGCGGTAAAAATACGGGGAGCGATCAATGTGGCTTTGCTTCCCCAGATTTCCAGCTGACACTGGTAGGCATTGTCCATACCAAAAGATATCTGGGATGTCTGACCGGATCCATTTTCCAGAACGGCATTTCCATAGAGATCCACCTGATAATTGTCCGGCTGAGTAAGCCGGGATTGTACCACCTGGGTGGTATCTCCCATCAGTTCCAGTGCCAGACGGACCGGATAGCCTCCGCAATCCAGCAGAGCGCCTCCTCCGAGTTCTTTTATATAGCGAAAGTCATCTTTTCCACGCATGGGAAAACCAAAAGCCATACGATAAAGACGGATATCGCCGAGCTCGCCGCCATCGACCAGCCGACGAATGCAGTTAAGCTGCTCATGGTATAAAAACATATAGTTTTCATGAACAGTCAGGCCTTTCTGTTTGGCCAGCTGCAGAAGTGCTTCTGTATCTTCGGCAGATGTAGTGAAAGGCTTTTCCATCAGCAGGTGTTTGCCGGATTCCAGTACCTTTTTTCCCCAGTAAAAATGTAAGGCTGGGGGAAGGGGCACATATACGGCATCGATGGTATCGTCTTCCAGAAGTTCATCGTAGGAGCCGTAGATCTGTCCGCCATAGGTTTCCCGGAACTTTTCCCCTTTTTCCGGTGTCCGTGAGGCGACACCTGCGTACGTGATATCGGGGCATTTTTGCAATGCGGGTAAAAAGCGGCGAAAAGCGATATCTGCCGTACCTAATATTCCAAGTTTCATCTTATACCTCCAGTAGCGAGAGCAGATTGCGAAGCTGAATATTCAGTGTGTTGTTGATCTGCACCAGTTCATTGAGTGTTCTATATGTCATAAGGAAATATCCTTTTGGCAATTCGGGAAGTTCGCTGATATCTGCCTGTATCAAAATATTGCGGTTCTGCTCGTGGTAGAAACGACCGCCCTCCTCAGAAAGCAGATGGTCAAAGATAATGCCTTTTTGCTGCTGTAAACGATCTGCGAAAAAACGGTCAATGACGGTTTCGGTATGACCGGGAAGAGAAACAGCCTCCTGCTGGACGGTGGGTCCAAGCTCAATGCCGTCAAAACATCCCGGCTCCGGCACTGCCCGGACAAGAAATTTCAGGATACCGTGATCATTTACACATAATAATCCAAAGGAAGCAATGCCATTCGCTTCAAAAAGAGGCTGTGTCCATTGCTTAACTTCGCGCCCTTCGATGGCGATATCACAGAAGATGACCTGATAGGGATAGGGAGTCTGACAGAAAATACGATCATCCTGCATACTCCAGCCTTCCAGTTCATCCAGACGGATAAGTTTGCCGGGGGACAAAGAAAACATCTTATAATCATTAATATAATGATAGCATTCGGAAAGAGAATGATCATCGGCAGCATCGAATACAGAATGAAATAAAGTCATATCTGTACATTTGGCTGCCAGCGCTTTCTTTTCTTCATCGGTCATGGTAAGCCGACAGTAGGGGATGCAGGACAGCACAGTGCGGGTGTCCATATTGACAAGGTTGTCGGTCTGCATCAGATGTTTGATCTGTCCGAGGGTCATCCATTTATGAGAGGAAAGAACAGGGATGTCTTCCTCAACCCGCAGAAGGATGTTTCGATTTCTTTTTTTGTAAAAACGGGAAGACTGCTCTGACTGGATCTGATCTACGACGATCTCGTACCGGGAGGCGTTTTCAAAGTATTCCAGATACGGGGGGCGTGCACCGACATGTTTCTGGGTAAAATTGCTCTTCGTAGCCTGAATGGTAGGGGAGAGCTGGATCTTGTTAATATTACCCGGCTCGATCTTTGCCTGCATTAAAAAATGCATGACGCCATCGATCATTTTGCAGAGAATGCCGAGAAATCCGATTTCCTCCTGTAAAAGGATGGGCTGCTGCAGTGTATGGTATTCATCCATCTGCTTTTTGAATCCGGCAATGGAAAAGAAACTGTTGTTTTTATTATGGATGGTTCCTGTTTCCTCGTCATAGAACCAGAAACTGCTGTCTGACAGTGCGTTTTTATGAATATCTACGGAAACTGTACGATTGCGCTCCCTGACCCAGGACAGTATGGAATCAGTGCTGTTGACAGTACTGTCACAGACGGTCCAGCTGTGTGCAATTTCCCATAAAGTACGGTTATTCAATGTAATGCTGCTCCTTTTGGAAAAGTTACCTGTTTATCGTCAAAGTCAGCATCTGTTCAGAACCTTCACAGATGCGATGCGGCCTGTTTTGAATAGTTGCCAGAATCATTCTATTTTATTTTACCTTAAATTGCAAGAATAACAAGAATAAGTTCAATGACGTTTTTTCTGTATTTTGTGTGTTTTTTTGAAAGAACACACACTATTTTTCTCATGAGAAATGGACAACTTTAAATCGCCATGGTATAATCATAAACGGTAAATACTGTTTATTTATAATATATCAAGGAGGACATATTACCAATGGCAAGAAAAATGAAAACCATGGATGGTAACCACGCTGCAGCGCATGCTTCCTATGCTTACAGTGATGTTGCCGCTATCTTCCCGATCACTCCTTCTTCTGTAATGGCTGAGGCCACAGATGAATGGGCTACCCAGGGAAGAAAGAACATTTTCGGTCAGGAAGTTCAGGTTACAGAGATGCAGTCTGAGGCTGGTGCAGCCGGTGCTGTTCACGGATCTCTGTCCGCCGGTGCTCTGACCACTACCTACACAGCTTCTCAGGGTCTTCTGCTGATGATCCCGAACCTGTACAAGATCGCAGGTGAGCAGCTTCCGGGTGTGTTCAATGTATCTGCTCGTGCTATCGCTAGCCACGCACTTTCTATCTTCGGTGATCACTCCGACGTTTACGCCTGCCGTCAGACCGGTGCAGCTATGCTGTGTGAGTCTTCTGTACAGGAAGTAATGGACCTGACTCCGGTAGCTCACTGCGCAGCTATTAAGGGCCGTATCCCGTTCATCAACTTCTTCGACGGTTTCCGTACATCCCACGAGATCCAGAAGATCGAGACATGGGATTACGAAGATCTGGCTGACATGGTAGATATGGACGCTGTTCAGGCTTTCCGTGAGCATGCTCTGAATCCGAACCATCCGTGCCAGAGAGGTTCAGCTCAGAACCCGGATATCTTCTTCCAGGCTCGTGAGGCATGTAACCCGTACTACGATGCTATGCCGGCAATCGTACAGGAGTACATGGACAAAGTAAACGCTAAGATCGGTACAGATTACAAGCTGTTCAACTACTACGGTGCCGCTGATGCTGAGAAAGTTATCGTAGCTATGGGTTCCGTATGTGAGACGATCGAAGAGACTATCGATTACCTGATGGCTGCCGGTGAGAAAGTCGGCGTTATCAAAGTTCGTCTGTACAGACCGTTCTGTGCACAGGCCCTGATCGATGTTATTCCGGAGACAGTTAAACAGATCACTGTTCTTGACAGAACTAAAGAGCCGGGTGCTATGGGCGAGCCGCTGTATCTGGACGTTGTAGCCGCTCTGAAAGGTACCAAGTTCGAGACAGTTCCGGTATTCACAGGCCGTTACGGTCTTGGTTCCAAGGATACCACACCGGCACAGATCGTTGCTGTTTACAACAACACAACAAAACAGAAATTCACTCTGGGTATCGTAGATGATGTTACCAATCTGTCTCTTGAGGTTGGCGCTCCGCTGGTTACTACTCCGGCAGGAACCATCAACTGCAAGTTCTGGGGTCTGGGTGCCGACGGTACTGTAGGTGCTAACAAGAACTCCATCAAGATCATCGGTGACAACACTGATATGTATGCTCAGGCTTACTTTGATTATGATTCCAAGAAATCCGGTGGTGTGACCATGTCTCACCTTCGTTTCGGTAAGACTCCGATCAAATCTACATATCTGATCAAACAGGCTAACTTCGTAGCATGCCACAATCCGTCCTACGTACGTAAGTACAATATGGTTCAGGAGCTGGTTGACGGTGGTACATTCCTGCTGAACTGCCCGTGGGATATGGAAGGTCTGGAGAAACATCTGCCGGGTCAGGTAAAGAGATTCATCGCTGAGCACAACATCAAATTCTATGTGATCGACGGTATCAAGATCGGTAAAGAGATCGGTCTGGGCGGACGTATCAACACTGTTCTGCAGTCTGCATTCTTCAAACTGGCTAACATCATTCCGGAAGCAGAAGCTATCGACCTGATGAAAGCTGCTGCAAAGGCTACTTACGGACGTAAGGGTGATGCTATCGTTCAGATGAACTACGATGCTATCGACGCCGGTGCTAAACAGGTAGTTGAGATCCAGGTTCCGGAGAGCTGGAAAGATGCTCAGGATGAGGATATCATCGCTAAAGCTGTTACCGGTGACAGAAAAGACGTTGTTGATTTCGTTAATACTATCCAGCATGCAGTTAACGCTCAGGAAGGTAACAACCTGCCGGTATCTGCATTCAAGGATTATGTAGATGGTTCTACTCCGTCCGGTTCTGCTGCTTTCGAAAAACGTGGTATCGCAGTAGATATCCCGGTATGGAATCCGGAAAACTGTATCCAGTGTAACCGTTGTTCCTATGTCTGCCCGCACGCTTGTATCCGTCCGGTTGCCATGACAGCTGATGAAGCTGCAAATGTTCCGGAAGGCATGAAGATGCTGGATATGACAGGTATGAAGGAATACAAGTTTGCTGTTGTTGTATCCGCTCTTGACTGTACAGGATGTGGTTCCTGTGCTAACGTATGTCCGGGCAAGAAGGGTGCCAAGGCTCTGACCATGCAGAACATGGAAGCTAACGTTGGTCTGCAGGCTAACTTTGACTATGCTGTATCTCTGCCGGAGAAACAGGATGTTATCGCTAAATTCAAAGAGAATACCGTTAAAGGTTCTCAGTTCAAACAGCCGCTGCTTGAGTTCTCCGGAGCCTGCGCAGGTTGTGGTGAGACACCGTACGCTAAGCTGGTTACTCAGCTGTTCGGTGACAGAATGTACGTTGCCAACGCAACAGGATGTTCTTCTATCTGGGGTAACTCTTCACCGTCCACACCGTACACAGTAAACGCTAAGGGACAGGGTCCGGCATGGTCCAACTCTCTGTTCGAGGATAACGCTGAGTTCGGTTACGGTATGTTCCTGGCTCAGAAGGCTCTGCGTGACGGTTTGAAGACCAAAGTAGAGGCTCTGGTTGCTGCTACAGATAAAGAAGACGTTAAGGCTGCCGGTCAGGAATGGCTGGATACCTTCAGCGTAGGCGCTACCAATGGTGCTGCTACAGATAAGCTGGTTGCTGCTCTGGAAGCCTGCGGATGCGAGAAAGCTCAGGAAATCCTGAAGAGCAAAGACTTCCTGGCTAAGAAGTCCCAGTGGATCTTCGGTGGTGACGGTTGGGCTTACGATATCGGTTTCGGCGGCGTTGACCATGCTCTGGCTTCCGGTCAGGATATCAACGTTATGGTATTCGATACCGAGGTTTACTCCAACACAGGTGGACAGGCTTCCAAATCTACACAGCCGGGTGCTATCGCACAGTTCGCTGCTGCAGGTAAAGAAGTTAAGAAGAAAGATATGGCTTCCATCGCTATGTCCTATGGTTATGTATATGTAGCTCAGATCTCCATGGGTGCTGACTTTAACCAGTGCGTTAAAGCTATCGCTGAGGCAGAGGCTTATCCGGGACCGTCCCTGATCATCGCTTACGCTCCGTGTATCAACCATGGTATCAAGAAAGGTATGAGCAAGGCTCAGACCGAGGAAGAGCTGGCTGTTAAGACAGGTTACTGGCATCTGTTCCGCTTCAATCCGGCTGCAGAGAACAAGTTCACTCTGGACTCCAAGGCTCCGGATTACTCCGGATACGATGAGTTCCTGAACGGTGAGGTCCGTTACAATTCTCTGAAACGTGCTAATCCGGAAAGAGCTGCCAAACTGTTCGCTAAGAACCAGAAGTGCAACGAGGAAAGATACGCATATCTGAACAAACTTGTTGATATGTACAGCGCAGATAAATAATCTGTTCTGAAAACGCGGGAGCGCTCCGAGAGGGGCGCTCCTTTTTGCTTGTGGGTTGATTTGTGGGCGGCAATTCGCTATAATCGGTATATTGGCATTTATTTGCATTTCAGAGAATGTACAGCCCTGTGATCACAGTACCGGGGCGGAGAGGAAGACAATGGAAATAGAAGAACAGGAAGGATATTACCGTAAGCCCGGAAACGGACTTGTGGCGGAATTACTCTTTTTCGGTGCAATGACTCCGGAGAATCTGAAGTTTATGGAGGACAGTATCCGGAAATATAAGATCAACAAGACTTCACTGACCCGGGATGGAAATGTGCGGGTATGGAATATGAAGGAAGAAGCACTGAACGGGCTGTTTGCGGATGCGGATGCAGCAGGTATTCCCTGTCAGGGGGCTTATGTCCGGAATAAGATAAAGGTGTTTTCAGCAGCTTTGGCTGGCGGCGAGGAGAAGGAAGCCTTTGACGTACGTCCTTACGCTGACCGGGCCAGAGAATTTCTGAAGGATCAGGAGGAAAAGGTAAAGAGCACACATGGCATATTGAAGTTTTATTTTGCCGGTCAGGAAGAGGATCTTCATGAAGCAGGGGATTGCGATATGGTATTTGTATCTCAGGAGGAGAAAACCTTCCGTGTGCTTGTGCGGGATGAGAAGGGAGAATTTTTCACGCTGGCGCAGAAAACGGAGGCGGGAAGATTTCTTTCCTATCTGCAGGTGGCTGTGCAGCTGTATAATACCGGTCTTACCGGGGAAACATATAGAGGAGCTTTCTGGAAGGCTATGGGAGAGCTTGAGGATGCCCAGAGAGAACCGGTGGAGGTGGCGTCAGCTGAGGTGAATAAGACCGGCAGCGGCAATTTTACCTGTGGTCCCCGGATCATTAAGCAGAAACAGGAAGATCTTTATGCCGTGGAATGTCATCATTTCGGCGGTATTGTGCCCATTGCTTTCTGGATGAAGCTGGCAAAGGCCATTGATGGATACGAGGATATTGTTCTGCGTATGGACCGCGGGATGAATCTGTTTGTATGCAATCTGCTGGCAGAAGAAGTGCATAAACCTTTGGACGTCATGACGGAAGCAGCCTTTACCCGGGCAGAGAAAAGCAGTGTAAGTGACAGGTGCGGCCTTTGCGTCCACGGAATGGTGGATCCTCAGGTATTTGTGAGTGTTCTGCTAAAGGAGATGCGAAAACTGCGCTTTTATGATGGTGTGCTGCCCACATTTACGATCTCGGGATGTGAGAGATGCTGTCATACGGTGCCGGATGCGAATCTGGTGTTTGTCACTCAGTCTGAAACACCGGAGGGAAGAAAGCCGGGACGTTACTGCAGGGTCAAACTGCATGTGGACGGAAATACAGAGCTGGGAATCATGCCTCAGCAGAATATCGCCGAGTATCTGATGGCTGTTGGCGCTATGGTACAGTCAGCAGAAAGCGATTTTACTACCTGGTATCAGAACAATAAGGAACTGATGGTAAAGCTTACCGGTCTGTACTGCCAGGATAAAACGGAGGAACAGGAATAATGGGCAATACAACAGAGGCAGCAGTGCCGGGATTTGATGTGCCAAGTGCCTATGAACTGCTGCAGTGTGAAGATATAGCGGATATTCGTGCCAGAGGCACATTGCTTCGCCACAAAAAGAGCGGGGCCAGAGTAGCTTTGCTGGAGTGTGATGACGATAATAAAGTATTTAACATCGCTTTCCGCACACCACCGAAAAACAGCACAGGTGTGGCACATATTCTGGAACATACAGTGCTTTGCGGATCAGAGCATTTTCCTCTGAAGGACCCCTTTGTGGAGCTGGTGAAGGGTTCGTTAAACACTTTTTTAAATGCTATGACTTATCCGGACAAAACCATGTATCCGGTGGCCAGCTGCAATGATCAGGATTTTCAGAATCTGATGCATGTATATCTGGATGCCGTTTTTTATCCGAATATTTACAAAGAAGAAAAAATCTTTCGCCAGGAAGGCTGGCACTATGAGCTGGAGGGACTTGATGAGCCGTTAAAAATCAATGGCGTCGTCTATAATGAGATGAAGGGAGCTTTTTCCTCGGCAGATGAAATGATCGAGAGGGAGATCTTCAATACGCTGTTCCCGGATACACCCTACGGTGTGGAATCCGGCGGCGACCCAAAGGTGATCCCTGAGCTTACCTATGAGGAGTTTCTGGAGTTTCACAGAACCTACTATCATCCGTCCAATTCCTATATTTATCTTTATGGAAATATGGATATGGAAGAAAAACTCAAATGGATGGATGAAGAATATCTGTGCCATTTTGAGATGACAAAGGTACAGTCTGAGATCGTGATGCAGCGTACTTTTGCGTCACCGGTGGAAAAGGAACTGTATTATCCCGTTCTGGATGAAGATCCGCTGGAAAATAACGCGTATCTTTCCTGCAGCATGGTGGTGGGGGACAGCAGTGATGTGGAGCTGGACCTGGCCATGCAGATCCTTGATTATGTGCTGCTGTCTGCGCCGGGAGCACCGTTAAAACAGCGTCTTCTGGATGAGGGCATCGGAAGCGACGTTTCCAGCAGTTATGAGGATGGTATAAGACAGCCGTTTTTCTCCATTATGGTGAAAGGGGCGGATGAGCACAAAAAGGATCGCTTTCTGGCACTGATCCGGGAGGAACTGGAACGGATCGCCGATGAGGGAATTTCTCATAAAGCATTGATCTCCGGTATCAATTATTTTGAATTCCGGTTCAGAGAGGCGGATTTTTCCTCTTATCCCAAAGGACTGATCCTGGGTATCGATATGTTTGCGGGATGGCTGTACGATGATGCCGCGCCCTTTACCTATCTGAAGCAGCTTCATATTTTCGAGGATCTTAAAGCAAGAGCCCGGAAAGGATATTTCGAAGATCTGATCCGCCGGTATTTCCTGGAAAATACTCATATGGCGGTGGTGACCGGCATTCCGAAACGGGGGCTGGAGGCCAGTGAGAGCAAGGCACTGACCGAAAAGCTGGCGGCCCATAAAGCAGAGCTTTCTGAGGCAGAACTCAAAAAGATCATTGAAGAGACAAAGGCTTTAAAGGCATATCAGGATGAGGAGGAATCTCCTGAAGCATTGGTCTGCATTCCGCTGTTAAAACGTTCGGATATCCGCAGGGAGACCTATACACTGAAAAATACGGTGAATAAGGTAAGTGGTACGACGATTGTTCATCATGATATTTTTACAAATAAGATTGCGTATATCCAGCTTTTGTTTTCTCTGGACAATGTGCCGGATGATCTGATCCCGTATCTGGGCCTGCTCAAATCGGTTCTGGGTTATGTGGGAACGAAGCACTACAGCTACGGCGAATTATTCCACGAGATCAATGCCTATTCCGGCGGAATTCAGTGTGGTATTCAGGTGTTTGAGGATGTACAGGAGAAAAAAGGCAAAAAGATGTTTGGTATTCGGGCCAAGGGTCTTTACAGCCAGAAAAAATTCCTGTTCCGCATGATCCGGGAGATTCTTCTTACTTCTGATTTTACGGATACCAAGCGCCTGAAAGAGATCATTGATGAGCAGAAATCGAGACTGCAGGAGTCACTTGTGTCTTCAGGAAACGGCACTGCCGCACTGAGAGCGAATGCGGGATATTCCGCTATGGCAGCTTTCCAGGACAGAATCGCAGGGGTGTCCTATGCACGGTTTATCAAACATCTGAATGAGCATTTTGTGGAAGAAAAGGAGCAGCTGACAAAGAAACTGTATGAGTTGATGAAGATGGTTTTCCGTCCGGAAAATATAATTGTGGGTATTACCTCTGATGAAGAGGGTTACCGGGGCATCGAGGACGAGGTGTGCCGCCTCAAGGAAGATCTGTACACTGATGTTGTCCGTAAGGGACATCAGATCTGGCAACCGCATACAGTCAAAGAGGGCCTGATCACTGCCGGCCAGGTGCAGTTTGTGGCAAAATCCGGTAACTTCTGCAAGGCAGGATATACTTATAACGGCGCGTTCAGAATCCTGAAGGTGCTGATGGGCTATGAGTATCTTTGGATGAATATCAGAGTGAAGGGCGGTGCCTATGGCTGTATGAACGGTTATCGCCGAAACGGTGACACCTATATGGTTACGTATCGAGATCCGAATCTGAAATCTTCTTTGCAGGTATTTGACAATGCCGCTGATTTTATTGAACAGTTCGATGCGGATGAGCGCCTTATGGATAAATACGTGATCGGTGCTGTCAGTGAAATGGATGTGCCGATGACACCGAATACCCTGGGCAGTGTATCTATGACAGCATATCTGAGCGGAATCACTCAGGAAATGCTGCAGAAGGAGAGAGACGAAGTACTGTCGGCCACAAGTGAAGATATTCGCCGCCTGGCACCCCTTGTACGGGAAGTTATGTCGCAGGATAATATCTGCGTGGTGGGCAGTGAGACAGCCATCCGTAATGCTGAAGATGTATTTTCGAAGGTGGAAAATCTCCTTTAAGGCGTGAGCAAACCCCATCGGTGCAGCCGATTTTCGTGGGTTTGCGAATCGTATCTGTGGAGGTACTGAACAGATAAACTACCGGAAAAGTGAGGGATAACAAATGATAAAGTGTAAGGGGAAGGTAAAAAAACACTGTATTTTGTTTTTACTTGTACTGCTTCTTGGGTGTCTGTGTACAATCCAGCCGGTATATGCCAAGGGCAGCTGCACTCTTTCCGTCCGAAATGGTGAGGATATTACAGTAAAGCTGAAAAAAGCTATCAAAAAGTATGATACGATCCGTATACCCGGAGGCACATACCGTGTTTCCGGCAGCCTGACACTGGATAATAAAACGGCGATCCAGGCAACTTCAGGAAGAGTTGTATTGCAGCAAAGAAAAAACCGAAAAAGTATTTTTACTTCCAGCAGATCCACGAAAAAACTGTCTTTGACGGGGATCACGCTGGATGGACAGGGCAGAAGCGGTTCTCTTTTGTATGTGAAAAATGCTTCCGGTCTGACATTAAAAAACGTGCAGTTTGTTAACAGCCGTTCTTATGGGCTGTACGTGAACCGGTCGAAAGCAACCTTGACGGATTGTGCTTTTTATAACAACAAAACCACGTCGTTGTATGCGCTGTCTTCATCTGATTTAAAAATGACCAATTGTACGCTGGGTAAGGGAAAAGAGGGAATCTGTCTCAACAGCAAGGCTAAGGGATATTTGACAAACGTTCAGATCAGCGATATGAGTAATGTCGGACTTTCTCTGAATGGCTCGGCTAAGCTTACCGGGGCGATAAACAGCACATTTGTGCGCTGCAATGCTAAAGGTGTTTATATCAGAAAAGGCTGTTCGGCAACGCTGCAGAATTGTACGATCGCAGCTAACGGACTGGATGGTATCTATGTGGATAATGCGAAAGCATGGCTGAATGATTGTCTGATCACGGGGAATGGACATGCAGAGCAGACAGCTGTTTACAATTCTGTAGGATACGGCCTTCGTATCCGCAATAAGGCAAGTGTTGTGATGCGCGGCGGCCGGGTCAATAACAATCTGGGATACGGTGTGATCTGCAGCTCGGGAACTCTGGATGTTCAGGGATCACCGGGGGCATATTGCGAATTTATGTATAACGCATGGAGCGGTTTGTCTTTTTCCGGACGCAGCACTTCCATCAGCATGAATTATGCCCGCTGTTCGGAAAACGGTTACGACCCAAAGGGCAATTCCGAGGGGCAGAATGGTCACGGCCTGGGTGTGACAGATGGCGCCAGGGGACAGGTGAGAAACAGTATTTTTGACAGTAACGGTGTCTGCGGTATATCTCTGTTTGGAAACGGGTCAGTGCTGGATATCGAAAGCTGTACAGCCAGCAGCAATGGCCGCCACGGTATCGGAGGCAGAAAGGGAATAACACTTACTGCGGCAAATATGGTGCTCAATAACAATGTGCAGCATGGTATTATGCTGCTGGATAACGGAACAGGTTTTATTTCAGGGGTAACTGCCAGCAACAATGGAAAATTTGGCCTGGATATCGGCCAGACAACGAAGAACGTCACCGTAAGCGGATGTACGACAAATGCAAACAACGATGGCGTGTATGTATATGCTGCCAGAAATGTTCAGATAAGCAATACGCAGGGCAGTCAGAATCTGCGTTATGGTCTTTATGTCAGCACGGATGGCGCGGCATCACTATCAGGAAACACATTTTCAAACAATTTCAGGAAGGATATCAGTATTTATTAATGGGAAAAGAACAGTATAAATCCGGTTTTGTAGCTATAGTAGGTCGTCCGAACGTGGGAAAATCCACGCTGATGAACCGACTGATCGGTCAGAAAATTGCCATTACTTCAAATAAGCCACAGACCACCCGAAACAGGATCCAGACGGTGTATACCTGCGATCGTGGGCAGATCATTTTTCTGGATACGCCGGGCATACATAAGGCCAAGAACAAGCTGGGTGAATATATGGTCAACGTGGCGGAGAAAACCTTAAACGATGTGGATCTGGTGCTCTGGCTGGTGGAACCCACCAACTTTATCGGTGCCGGAGAGAAACATATTGCGGAGCAGCTGTCCCGGGCAAAATGTCCGGTGATTCTGGTCATGAATAAGGCGGATACAGTGAAAAAGGATGAGATCGCCGGCTTCCTGGATAATTATCGAAAGCTGTGCCATTTTGACGATATGCTGGCGGTTTCTGCCCTCAGAAAGATCAATACCGACATGGTGATCGATACGATCCTGAATTTTCTGCCCTACGGTCCCCAGTACTATGATGAGGATACGGTTACAGACCAGCCCATGCGTCAGATCGTGGCAGAGGTCGTCCGTGAGAAAGCCCTGCATGCGCTGCAGGATGAGATACCCCATGGCATTGCTGTAACTGTGGAGAAAATGCGGGACAGAGAGGATGGAAGCATGGTGGATATTGATGCCACCATAGTCTGTGAGAGAGAGTCCCACAAAGGCATCATCATCGGAAAACAGGGGGCCATGCTCAAAAAGATCGGATCCAATGCCCGTTATGAGATCGAGCATATGCTGGAGCAGAAGGTAAACTTAAAGCTCTGGGTGAAGGTGCGCAGAGACTGGCGGGACAGCGATATACAGATGAAGAATTTCGGATACAACAAAAAGGATATTTGATACAGCTATGAGTGAACCATTGACAGTGACCGGTATCGTACTGGCTGCGGCTCCTTCGGGGGAATATGATAAACGCCTGGTGCTCCTGACAAAGGAGCGGGGAAAGATCACAGCCTTTGCCCGCGGGGCCAGGCGGACCGGAAGTCCTCTGATGGCGGCGTGTAATCCTTTTGTTTTCGGACAGTTTACGGTTTACGAAGGGCGCAGCGCCTATACGCTGACTCAGGTCAGCGTGATGCAGTATTTCACAGAGCTTGCAGCAGAGTTTCCCGGTGTATATTATGGTTTTTATTTTCTGGAAATCGCAGATTACTACGGAAGAGAAGGAAAGGCGGATAAGGATATGCTCAATCTTCTTTATCTGTCCTGCCGTGCGCTGGAAAATGATAAGCTGGATGACAGACTGGTGAGGAGAATCTTCGAGCTCAGGGCCATGGCGATCAACGGCGAATATCCGGATGTATTTTCCTGTGTGAGATGCGGCAGCCGGGAGGAACTGGCGGTCTACAATGCAGCTGAGGGAGGTATGATCTGCCGGGACTGTCTGAATGGCCTGGCATTTCCAAAAGAAAATCAGGGACTTCCGGTAGGAGAAAGCCTGGTTTATACTATGCAGTATATTGTAACTGCGCCCCTGACAAAGCTGTTTACTTTCACCGTGGAAGAGGAAGTGCTGCGGGAACTGGAGATGGTCATGAACCGTCACATGCAGCGTTATATTGATCAGCGGTTTAAAAGCAAAGAAATCCTGGAAACTGTGTTGCATTGAGCAGGTTTTAAGGGTATAATATCAAAGATTAGGCAAGGAGAGGCATGAAATGAAGCTTATCATGAAAGCTTTGCTGCCGATTCTGATTCTTTCCATAGCTCTGACAGGGTGCGGTGCATCCGCGGATTCCAGTTCCCTTGTTTTGAATAAAAAGGGTGTGATTACCCAGACTATCGTGGAAGAATGGGATCAGGAGCAATACGATAAAAAAGAACTGCAGGATCAGATCGAGAACCAGATCACAGAATACGGTCAGAAGATCGAGCTGAACAGTATTAAGACAAAGGACGGAAAGATCACGGTAAAGATGACATATCAGGATCTGGCCTCTTACGTGGATTACAATCAGGTCACTTTGTTTCAGGGGACAGTATCTCAGTGTCAGGCTTCGGGATATCTTCTGGAAGGGGATTTTAAGGACGCAAAAAGTGAACCGGTAGACCGTACGCAGGTGCTTAATATAGGCGACAAGTGCGTTGTGCTGGTATTTCAGGAACCGTTAAGCGTAAAGATACCGGGAAAGATCCTGTACTGCAGCAGCTCGCTGGAGTTGGTTTCCGCAAAAGAAGTAAAGGCTTCACTGGAAGAAAACTCAGAGGATTTCCTCCTTCCAAATCCGGTATATGTGATTTATAAGTAGAGAGTTATGCAGAGATATCTGTGTACAAATAAAGGAGAACAATATTATGGAAAAGACAATGGACAAAATCGTTGCCCTGGCAAAATCCAGAGGTTTTGTATATCCGGGCTCCGAGATCTATGGCGGACTGGCCAACACCTGGGATTATGGTAATCTTGGTGTCGAACTCAAAAACAATGTTAAAAAGGCATGGTGGAAGAAATTCGTACAGGCTAATCCCTACAACGTAGGTGTGGACTGCGCTATCCTGATGAACCCGCAGACATGGGTGGCTTCTGGTCATCTGGGTGGATTTTCTGATCCGCTGATGGATTGTAAGGAATGCCATGAGCGTTTCCGCGCAGATAAGCTGATCGAGGATTTTTGTGAGGAAAAGGGAATCAAGCTGGAGAGCAGCGTTGATGCCTGGTCTCAGGAAGAGATGATGGCGTTTATCACTGAGCATCAGATCCCCTGCCCGACCTGCGGTAAACATAATTTTACAGATATCCGTCAGTTTAATCTGATGTTTAAGACCTTCCAGGGTGTTACTGAGGATGCAAAGAATACTGTATATCTTCGTCCGGAGACAGCACAGGGTATTTTCGTAAACTTTAAGAATGTACAGCGTACATCCCGTAAGAAACTGCCCTTCGGTATCGGACAGATCGGTAAATCCTTCCGTAACGAGATTACACCGGGTAACTTTACCTTCCGTACCCGTGAGTTTGAGCAGATGGAGCTGGAGTTCTTCTGCAAACCGGGCACTGACCTGGAGTGGTTTGCTTACTGGAAATCCTTCTGCCTGAACTGGCTGAAGAGTCTGGGTATCAAAGACGAGGAGATGCGTGCAAGAGATCATTCTCCGGAAGAGCTGTGCTTCTACAGCAAGGCTACCACAGACGTAGAGTTCTTGTTCCCATTTGGATGGGGCGAGCTGTGGGGTATCGCTGACCGTACTGATTATGACCTGACCCAGCATCAGGAGGTATCCAAGCAGGATATGACTTACTTTGATGATGCTACAGGTGAGAAGTATATTCCGTATGTTATTGAGCCGTCACTGGGTGCTGACCGTATGGTTCTGGCTTTCCTGTGCAGTGCTTATGACGAGGAAGTTCTGGATGCAGAGAAGAATGATGTACGTACCGTTCTGCATTTCCATCCGGCACTGGCTCCGGTGAAGATCGGTGTGCTGCCGCTGTCAAAGAAGCTGAATGAGGGTGCTGAGAAGGTATTCTCCATGCTGGCTGAAGAATACAACTGTGAGTTTGATGACCGTGGTGCCATCGGTAAACGTTACAGACGTCAGGATGAGATCGGTACTCCGTTCTGCGTGACTTATGATTTTGATTCTGAGACAGACGGTGCTGTTACTGTCCGTGATCGTGATACCATGGAGCAGGAGCGCGTGAAGATTGAGGATTTGCCGGCTTATTTTGCTGAAAAATTCAGATGGTAATTTTCTCTTTGTTTGTATAGAAGGAAGGAAAAGAGCCGGAAGCTTGCTGGGGTGCAGTTAAGCTTCTGGCTCTTTTCTGTTTTGGGGACGGACGGTTTTTTTGGACGGACGCAGGAAAAAGGGCGGCTCTCCGATATGTATAGAAACTTCGGGCTCCTACTGCGCTCGCTCCGAGCCTGTAGTCTCGGAGTCGTGCTCGTTAAAGTCGCGCGAAGTTTCTATACATATCGGAGAGCCGCCCTTTTTCCTGCTGGTATTGCAGTATATTTGCGGTTGATTATATAGCTGGTATTGCAGTATATAATGCGGTTGATTATATGGCTGGTATTGCAACATATGTTGAAATTGATAATATGGTTGAGTTTGGAACTAATTAATATAGTCAGTCTTCATCCACTTCCTTGGCATCTTCTGTATATACGACACCGTTCTCTCTATCTTCAGTCATATTGGTGAAGTAGTCGGCTACATCAGAGTTGAATCTTTTTACTGTCTGTTTCATGCGGCCGACTACCCACAGGTCGGATACTCCGTCGTAGATCAGTACTGCTCCGATCACCATGACTACGGTGGATGCTGCGGCGAAGGGGTTGATGATCACGATGATGGCAAAGAGGATGCTGGCTGCGGCGATCAGCAGGGTGATCCACCAGTAGGGATCGTTGAGCTTTTTCATGTTCAGGGCGTAGGAGGCGTCCTGGAATCCGTGGATCAGGACGATGATGCCAAGAACGAGGGGTAAAAGCGAGATAAAGAAGCCGGGATTGGCCAGCATGCTGATGCCGAGAAGTACCAGGATAATGCCAAGGATCAGAAGGGCTTGCAGGCGCCATACTTTTTGGGTCTCGCGTATATAGCTTACGATGGCGGCGGCTCCGGAGATCAGTACCAGTACGGCGATGATCCGGCAGGCCAGTACGGTGAAGGAGCCGGGCTGCAACAGTAGTGCCAGACCGATCAGGATGCTGATAACAGCAGAAATAAAGGTGTTTGTTTTAAAAGCGTAAAATAAATCTTTCACGGAAAATCCCTCCCTGTATCATTTTTTACGGCCTTATCAGCATGTGATTCGGCCTGTTCTGAACAGTTACCTTAAACATACTCTTTTTAACTTTCTGCGTCAATGAAATACGAGGGAAATCTTTATGACAAAAAATAAAACTTTTGGGTTTCTTTCCTGAGTTAAATGTGATACATTGGTCGGAGCGAAAACAGGCAGATGAAATGCTGCTGTTTACTGGCTTGCCACTGAACAGATAACGAGGAAACTTGCCTGAGAAAAAAGAAAGTATAAGACTTTCATGGAAACGAAATACAGTATGATAAAAATCAGTCCAGAAATTACGCTATGGATAATGAAAAGCAGCTTATGAAGAAATAAGGCTATCATACAGTTTTGGTGTAATAATAGTATGGAACGGGAGAAGAAAATGAAAGAAAAATGTACGGATACAGGATTTTATAAACAGATTTTCCGTCTGCTTCTGCCCATTGTGGTACAGAATCTGCTCAGTGCGGCGGTGAATTCGGCGGATGTTGTTATGCTTAATTATGTAGATCAGTCAGCTATTTCTGCTGTATCACTGGCGGCAAATTATGCTAATGTGCTATTTATGGTTTATTATGGCCTGGGTACGGGAGCTACGCTTTTGTGCGCTCAGTATTTCGGGAAAAAGGATATGCGGGCTATTGAGGTTGTAGAAGGCATTGCTTTACGAATTTCTGTAATTTTATCGATCTGCATTTCTACAGCTGCTTTTTGCATGCCGCAGCTCTTAATGCGTGTATTTACAAATGACGAACAGTTGATCGCTACGGGTGCCGGCTATCTGAGAATTATGGGCGTGACTTATATTTGCTGGGGCATCATTGAGATTTACCTTTCAGTGCTTCGCAGTATCGGCAGAGTGACAGTGAGTATGGCGCTGAATGTGCTGGCCTTTTCTCTGAATATTTTATTGAATGCTGTTTTTATCTTTGGCCTGTTTGGCATGCCAAAGCTGGGAGCTGTGGGCGTGGCTATTGCCACAGCAACTTCCCGCGTAGTGGAACTGTTGGGCTGTTTTATCGTTTCTGCGTTCTCAAAAGATGTTAAATTGAAATTGTCACTGATGTTTGTACGTAATAAAGTACTGTTTAAGGATTTTGTGCAGCTTGCAGTGCCGGCGCTGGCCAATGATGTGATCTGGGGCGTTGCTTTTTCCATGTATTCTGTGATCCTGGGGCATCTGGGAAATGACGCGGTGGCGGCCAATTCTCTGGTTATTGTGGTAAGAAATATCAGTACTGTATTTT
Organism: uncultured Lachnospiraceae bacterium; assembly: GCA_945827805.1. Classification (GTDB taxonomy): domain Bacteria; phylum Bacillota; class Clostridia; order Lachnospirales; family Lachnospiraceae; genus UBA11957. The sequence goes on along the minus strand of CALZOU010000002.1, from coordinate 8,523 downwards.
GCTTTGCGGTGGCAAGTGCCGGTGGTATCCTTTTGGGCAGAGTCATGGGCGAAGGGAACATGGAAAAGGCAAAAAGTTATGCTTCAAAGATGATGAAGCTTACGGTGTTCGCGGGACTGTGCGGCGGTGTACTGATCCTGGCCATTACACCGGCGGTACTTCGGTTTGCTTCTCTGAGTGATACGGCCATGCATTATCTGAAATATATGCTGTATATCAATTCCTATTATATTATGGGCGCAGCGGTAAATACATCATTGATCGCCGGTGTGTTCAGAGCGGGCGGTGATACCAGGTTTGGTCTGATCTGTGACACCATTGATATGTGGTGTTATGCTGTTCCCCTGGGCTTTCTGGCGGCTTTTGTCTTTAAGCTGCCGGTGATGTGGGTATATTTCCTGCTGTGTACGGACGAATTTGTAAAATGGCCCTGGGTGATCCGGCGTTACAAGAGCGGAAAATGGGCGCAGAATATTACCAGAGACGGGCTTTTTGATAAGAATAATGAGGATTAGGGAATCCGTTCGTCACACTATTTATCAGCCACAGCGAAAATTAAGTTTCTGATATATTGACGAAGAATACTTCTTTCATATGTAAGACGGAGAACTGAGAAAAAATCCTTTTCATGCAGTTGGTGAAATGTTATACTAAACATGATATGGTGAGTTTGATTTACATGTATTGATATATTCTGTATTTACCTGTCTTTTGGTCAAAATACAGTTGAGTTAATGCATGATGTTTATGCCGAGTCGGATCTGTTTAGTACCTTCACAGATACGCCGATTCTAATATTATTATTCAGAGACTATGATGTAAGGTAGAAAGCCATGATAAATGTACACGACATTTCAATGAACTGTCAGCTGACGGAGTTTGTGGGGACAGCGGTGCTGGATTCCATTGGACTGGTTATTGGCGGTGTGGACAGACAACTGCATAAACAGATGGGGATTCCCGAAAAGTACCGGGCGCTGGGGGTATTCAGTTCCCGTACCGGTGCGGCTGGACAGATCACAGCAGCAGATGAGGCCGTGAAGATGACCAACACAGAGGTGTTGATCATTGATCTTCCCAGAGATACCAAGGGCTGGGGCGGTCACGGTAACTATATCGTCCTCGGTGCCGAAAATGTGGAAGAAGCCCGTCATGCTGTTTCTCTGATGCTGGAGCTGACCAACAAAAATGCCGGTGAGCTTTATATCAGTGAAGCGGGCCATCTGGAGTTTGCCTATTCGGCCAGTGCCGGGCAGGCGCTTCACAAGGCATTTCAGGTACCCATGCACCAGGCATTTGGTTTCCTGTGTGGATCACCGGCTGCCATTGGTCTGGTGATGGCGGATCGGGCTCTTAAATCTGCAGATGTGGAAATAGTCAGCTATATGACGCCCAGTATCGGTACCAGCCATTCCAATGAAGTGATTCTGGCAGTGACGGGAGACGCTTCTGCGGTAAAGGAGGCAGTATTGACGGCCAGGGAGATTGGTCTGCAGTTGCTGATTTCTATGGGAAGTTATCCGGAGATTCCGGGTACACCGTTTTTAGAGTGATTCATCGTTTTTTGGGAGGATTTATTCTGGTATTCGATCGAGCCGGAAAATGTGCCATTGTAAAATGGCATCGGATTTGATTAATTAATAAAATTTCGATGTTTCCCAAGCAAAAAGTCGGAGCCAAAGACATCAATTTTACTTGAATAACAGAAATTCGATGCTCCCCAGGCAAAAGTGCAAATATGACATGAACATTAAACGGGTGAAAGCTTTTTGCTTTCACCCGTTTAACATTATTGTTTAGTGATAAGGGTAACATTATCGTTTAACAATAAGATTATGAATGCTTAGTGGCAAGATAGAAATCCTTCAGTTTAGTCTTATGCAGATACAGCGCCAGCAGAAAAGAGCAGATGTCGGCTCCGGCCTGGGCAATCTGGACTCCGGTGAGACCGAAGATCAGAGGCAGGATCAGGATCAGGGGCAGAAAGCAGACACCCTGTCTGGAAGAGGCCAGAATGCTGGCGGGCAGGGTGTAGCCGATAGTCTGAAACAGCATATTGTTGAGGATGATCCAGCCGCAAAGAGGCAGCGTGATGCACTGTGCTCTGAGAGCAAGGGCACCGATGCGGGTAACGTCAGGATCGTTTCTTCTGAAGACGGCCACCAGGTTGGGCGAGAAGATAAACGCTGCTATTGCGGCTACCAGCAATACTGAGGTAATGAGCTTCATGCAGAACCAGAACGCTTCAAGAACACGCTTTTTGTTGCCGGCACCGTAGTTGAAACCACAGATAGGCTGGAACCCCTGGCCGAAGCCGATGGTGGCGGAGTTGGCAAACATCATGATCCTCGTTACGATGGACATTGCGGCGATGGCAGCGTCACCATAGGGTTTTGCGGCCAGGTTCAAGGCAATGGTAGAGATACTGGCCAGACCCTGACGGCATAGGGACGGAAAACCTCCTCCGCAAATGGGAGCGATGGTACTGCCAAGATATTTCAGGTCACTGAGACGGTGAGGGAGTGCCTGGCAGCGTCGGCATAAAAGCAGCAGAAGCAGCATGGACAGCGTCTGGCTGAATACCGTGGCTACCGCAGCACCGGTGATGCCCATTTCAAAATAAAAGATCAGAAGCGGATCAAGGAAGATATTGAGAATACCGCCAAAGGTCATGCCGATCATGGAATACAGCGCAAATCCCTGAAAGCGAAGCTGGTTGTTCAGCACAAAGGAACCCATGACGGCCGGAGCACCCAGCACAATGATGCGCATATAGGAGATCGTATACGGTAAGATCGTATCCGTAGAGCCGAGAACTCTGGAAAGCGGCTGAACAAACAAAAAACAGATTGCGCCAAACAGAATTCCGGTAAAGAGTGCAAGATAATATCCGCAGGAAGAAAGATGTCTTGCTTCCTCTGTCTGGCCGGCACCAAGCTTTCTGGAAATCGTATTTCCGGAACCGTGACCATAGAAAAATCCAAAAGCCTGGATGATAGCCATCAGCGGGAATACGACACCGACAGCTGCGGTGGCACTGGTGCTGATCTGTCCGACAAAAAAAGTGTCAGCCATATTGTAAAGGGAAGTCACCAGCATACTGATGATCGTTGGTATGGACAGTCGGATGACAAGTCCGGGAATGGGTGCGTTGGCCAGCATCTGCTGACGTTCTTCTGCTTTCATGAAAATACCTCTTTTCTTTTCGGCGTAGCCGTTTTTTCATGGGTTTGCTAATAGTATCAGTGAAGATACTGAACAGGGATAATGCCTGTAAATTGAAAATATATCAGTCTGAGAAAAATAAAGAAAACACCTGATTTTTGCCGAATTGGATAAGAACCACAGGAATGTGTATGATAACAGTATATGCCTGAAAAATGAAAAAGGCAAGAAACGGGATGGATTATTTCCTTCCCATCCCCTATAATACATGGTATAAGAAAAATTAAGATGGCGCGAGAAAGTTCCTGCACAGGAAAATGTGTCACAAATATGCAAGAAGGAGCAAATGATTATGGGAAATATAGTTATCGGACAATCCGGCGGTCCCACCGCTGTAATTAATTCCAGTCTTGCCGGGGCGATCCATGCGGCAAAGCAGATGGGAATTCCGAAAATCTACGGTATGCATTACGGCATTCAGGGATTTTTAAAAGAGGATCTGATCGACCTGGGTGAGGAGTATATCAAAACGAGAGAGGATATAGAGTTCTTAAAGAGGACTCCGTCAGCTTTCCTCGGTTCCTGCCGCTTTAAGCTGCCGCCCATTGAAAAAGATCCTCAGATGTACGAAAAGATTTTTGCAATCCTGGAGAAATATGATATCGAGTATTTTCTGTACATCGGCGGAAATGATTCCATGGACACGGTAAAGATGCTGTCGGATTATGCAGCGCAGCACAATAAACCGCAGAAATTTATGGGCATACCAAAGACCATCGATAACGATCTGCCGATCATGGACCATACACCGGGATACGGTTCTGCCGCAAAATATATCGGAACCTCTGTAAAAGAGATCATCAGAGACAATGAGTGTTACGACAGTCCGATCCCTTCTGTGGTGATCATTGAGATTATGGGCCGTCACGCGGGATGGCTGACTGCGGCGTCTGCTCTTTCCAGAGGTGATGACTGCTGCGGACCGGATATCATCTGTCTGCCGGAGGTGGATTTTGATATGGATGCTTTTTATCAGAAGATCCATGAGCTGGCAAAGACAAAGCATTCCATCGTGGCGGCTGTTTCTGAGGGAATTCATTTTGCGGACGGCACCTTTGTCTGTGAGATAGAGCAGGAGAATGCCAAACTGGACGCTTTCGGTCACAAGATGCTTGCCGGATGCGGTGAGCTTCTGGCCAATAAACTGATGCAGGAGTCTAATTATAAAGTGAGAAATATTGAATTTTCCACACTGCAGAGAGCGGCTACCCATACAGCTTCCATCATTGATATCCGTGAGGCTTTTGATGTGGGATCTTATGCCTGCAAGAAGGCTGTGACCGGTGAGACCGGCAAGGTGGTAACGATCCAGGTGCCGGAGAGAGATCCGTATCAGGTGAGCTATGGTCTGGCGGATGTACACGGTGTGGCCAATGTAGAGCGAAAGGTGCCTGTGGAATGGATCACAGAGGACGGGCTTGATGTGACACCGGCTTACAGCGCCTACGCAAGACCCCTCATCGCCGGAAATTATGTTCCGTACTATGTGGATGGTATTCCGCATCATATGGTTTTGAAACGATAATTATTCTGGAAACAGCAGAGACAGCGATTTTGGAGATGTCTCTGCTGTTTTTATTATTGTCATGTATATTTTCCATAAAAACCTGCAGAAATTTTGTTCGTTTTTTTGTGCACGAGATATTTCCAGATTGAGATTATTTACTTGACGGACAACCTATTTATGGTAAAATATATGTGTCTAATTATGAATGTCAGTGAGTCTGTGCGCCTTCGGCAGCATGGACCTGATAATTTACTTTATAGGAGGAATGTTTTAATGGCAAGAAAGTGGGTTTACTTATTCAGTGAAGGTAATGCCAACATGCGTGAGCTCCTTGGTGGAAAAGGTGCTAACCTTGCCGAGATGACCAGCCTTGGTCTTCCGGTACCGCAGGGCTTTACCATTACAACTGAAGCTTGTACTCAGTACTACGAGGATGGCAGAGAGATCAACGACGAGATTCAGGGTCAGATCAATGAGTACATCGTAAAGATGGAAGAGATCACCGGCAAAAAGTTCGGTGACAGCGAGAATCCGCTGCTTGTTTCCGTTCGTTCCGGTGCTCGTGCTTCCATGCCGGGTATGATGGATACTATCCTGAACCTTGGTCTGAACGAAACAGTTGTTGAAACAATTGCCAAGAAGTCCGGCAATCCGCGTTGGGCTTGGGACTGCTACAGAAGATTTATCCAGATGTACTCTGATGTAGTTATGGAAGTTGGTAAGAAATACTTTGAAGAGCTCATCGATGAGATGAAAGCTAAAAAAGGTGTTACTTTCGACGTTGAGCTTACCGCTGAGGATCTGAAAGAGCTGGCAGCTCAGTTCAAGGCTGAATACAAAGAAAAAATCGGTTCCGATTTCCCGGATGATCCGAAGGAACAGCTGATGGGCGCTGTTAAAGCCGTATTCCGTTCCTGGGATAACCCGCGTGCAAACGTATACCGTCGTGACAACGATATCCCGTATTCCTGGGGTACTGCTGTAAACGTACAGTCCATGGCTTTCGGTAACATGGGCGATGATTGTGGTACTGGTGTTGCCTTCACACGTGACCCGGCTACAGGCGAGAAGAAACTGATGGGTGAGTTCCTGATCAACGCACAGGGCGAGGACGTTGTTGCCGGCGTTCGTACTCCGATGCCGATCGCTAAGATGGAAGAGGAGTTCCCGGAAGCTTACGCTCAGTTCGTAGAGGTTTGCAAGACTCTGGAAAATCACTACAGAGATATGCAGGATATGGAGTTTACTGTTGAGAACAAGAAACTGTACATGCTGCAGACACGTAACGGTAAGAGAACTGCTCAGGCTGCTCTTCAGATCGCATGTGACCTCGTAGATGAGGGCATGAGAACAGAGGAAGAGGCTGTTGCAATGATCGATCCGCGTAACCTTGACACTCTGCTTCATCCGCAGTTCGATGCTGCTGCTCTGAAGGCTGCTACTCCGATCGGAAAAGGTCTGGGTGCTTCCCCGGGTGCTGCCTGCGGTAAAGTTGTATTTACAGCTGATGATGCTGTTGCATGGGCTGAGAGAGGCGAGAAAGTTATCCTTGTTCGTCTGGAGACATCTCCGGAAGATATCACCGGTATGAAAGCTGCTCAGGGTATCCTGACTGTTCGTGGTGGTATGACTTCTCACGCTGCAGTAGTTGCCCGTGGTATGGGTGAGTGCTGCGTATCCGGCTGCGGCGACATCAACATGGATGAAGAGAACAAGAAATTCACACTGGCTGGAAAAGAGTTCCATGAGGGAGACGTTATCTCCATCGATGGTACAACAGGTAATATCTACGACGGCGCTATCGCAACTGTAGATGCTACTATCGCCGGTACATTCGGACGCATCATGGCCTGGGCTGACAAGTTCAGAACTATGAAAGTTCGTACAAACGCAGATACTCCGGAAGACGCTAAGAAAGCTGTTGAGCTGGGTGCTGAGGGTATCGGTCTTTGCCGTACAGAGCATATGTTCTTCGGTGAAGGCAGAATCGATGCTTTCCGTGAGATGATCTGCTCCACAACTCTGGAAGAGAGAGAAGCAGCTATGGAGAAAATCCTGCCGTATCAGCAGGAAGACTTCGAGGGTCTGTTCACAGCTCTGGAAGGTAACCCGGTTACTATCCGTTTCCTGGATCCGCCGCTGCATGAGTTCGTTCCGACTGAGGAAGAGGACATCAAGAAGCTGGCTGACGCTCAGGGCAAGACTGTAGAGGATATCAAGGCTGTTATCGAGTCTCTGGTAGAGTTCAACCCGATGATGGGTCATCGTGGATGCCGTCTGGCTGTAACTTATCCGGAAATCGCTAAGATGCAGACAAAGGCTGTTATCCGTGCAGCTATCAATGTTAAGAACGCTCATCCGGATTGGACAATCAAACCGGAGATCATGATCCCGCTTGTTGGCGATATCAAAGAGCTGAAATACGTTAAGAAATTCGTAGTTGAGACAGCTGACGCTGAGATCGCTGCAGCCGGCGCTGATCTGGAATACGAAGTAGGTACTATGATCGAGATCCCGAGAGCTGCTCTGACAGCTGACGAGATCGCAACAGAGGCTGACTTCTTCTGCTTCGGTACAAACGACCTGACACAGATGACCTTCGGCTTCTCCCGTGACGATGCCGGTAAGTTCCTGAATGCTTACTATGATGCTAAGATCTTCGAGAACGATCCGTTTGCAAAACTGGATCAGACAGGTGTTGGCAAGCTGATGGAAATGGCTATCAAACTTGGCAAACCGGTTAATCCGAAGCTGCACATCGGTATCTGTGGAGAGCACGGTGGAGATCCGTCCTCTGTTGAGTTCTGCAACAAGATCGGTCTTGACTATGTATCCTGTTCACCGTTCCGTGTACCGATCGCTCGTCTGGCAGCAGCTCAGGCAGCTATCGCACAGAAATAATTTCAGAGCATCACTGCGTAGCGAGTTTGCTCTAAATTGATTCTTAAGTGAATACATAAGGAGATCCCCCATCACTCTTTTGTGGAGTGATGGGGGATTTTGTAAATCTTAGGAATTTTGAATTTCTCTCCAATAACCTTGACGAGAATTCCTCTTATTTTCTATAATACAGGCAGATACAATTATTTCGGACTACTATAATTTATAGAAAGTAGGAATCTATATGAAAAATTTGGAAATAAGGAAAGGTCTTTGCATTATACTGGCAGCAGTGATGACGCTGGCTGCGGGAGGATGCGGCGGATCCACGGGACAGTCGGCTACGGGTGAAGCTGCTGAACAGGCCGTTCAGGATGTGTCGGATCCAGTATCTGCAAATCAGGAGACTTCGACCACATCTGATGTATCTTCAACATCCGGGAATGAAGAGGAATCATCGGCTGTATCTTCAGATAAACAGGAGAATCCCGTATCGTCTGAGATGCCGTCGGCTGGGGATATGGCACGAGATGCTCTGCCGGCGACCGAGACAGAAGAAACAGATGAAAACGCACAGATTTCTGTAACGGTGGAGGAAGAGACAGATGGGACGATAAGCCTGAAAGTTGAGGATGACTCACTGGCGTTACCGGCAGATATGCCTTCTACCTTTACGTTCAGCAGCGGTGCCGGTGGATGGAGTACAGATCTTTCTCTTGGGGCAGATGGCACTTTCTTTGGGAAATACCATGATTCGGATATGGGAACTTCCGATGATGATTATCCCAATGGAACCGTGTATTTCTGCAATTTCAGCGGCAGGCTGGAGATCGTGCAGAAGCTGGATGAGTATTCCTATGAATTAAAACTCGCAAGTCTGGAGAAGGAAAAAGGGAAAGAATATATTGAAG
>CALZOU010000001.1 GCA_945827805.1 uncultured Lachnospiraceae bacterium | reverse complement strand
GATCTAGTACGGTCTCGTGGGCTCGGAGATGTGTATAAGAGACAGCACAAATATATATAGGCAGAAAAGTAAATGGGGCTGCTGCGATCCAGTGGTGAACCCCTGAGTATATGTATAAATATGCCGCGACTTTAGCGAGCACGACTCCGAGACTACAGGCTCGGAGCGAGCGCAGCAGGAGCAGCGGAGTTATACATATACTCAGGGGTTCACCACTGGATCGCAGCAGCCCCTTCACAATCCCCAGAAAAAATAGAAACCAAAACGAATATTTCCCACCACTGCCGCACATAGTAGAAGTATCAGTGAAAAAGGAGGCTTCAATGTCAACAATGGGATGGATCATATCAATGCTGTCCGGTATACTCATGAGCTTACAGGGGATATTCAATACACAAGTCAACGAACAGACCTCACTGTGGGTAAGCACCGTATGGGCACAGTTTTCGGCACTCATCGTCTGCCTGCTGTGCTGGGGCTACGCAGACCGGAGCAGCTTTATGCTCCTGAAAGAAGTGACACCACGGTACATGCTGGCCGGAGGCATACTCGGAGCCGGAATCACCGTGACCGTCATCCTCGGTATGAAATGGATCGGCCCCGCCCAGTCCACTGTGTTTATCGTAGTGGCCCAGATGGTCTTTTCATGGATGGCAGAAAAATTCGGATGGTTCGGCGTAGAAAAGACACCCTTTTCCTGGCTGCAGCTTGGAGGAATCCTTCTGGCAGCCGGTGGTCTGATCATGATTCGTATGGCCGGAGAATCATGAGTGACAGATCCTGTGACAAAATGATTAGTGAGGTGTTACAGAATGCAAAAAAATATCCGACAGATCCAAGTTTTTCTTGTAATACTTTGTAATATTCGTTAAGATATTCTATATGGGGAAAAAGGATACTGACGCCGGCAGGGAGTGTGTTTCGAAAGGAGCACATATGAAAAAGAAAAAAGAAACCGGAGTAGTATTCAAAAAGACACTATGGGTCCTTGCCACTCTGTATATGCTGACTGCCTGTACGGGCTGCGCCCGGAATCAGACAGAATTTGTCCGTGTCCCATCTTCCGGGACAGTGCAGAGCATGACAGAAGCAGGAGAAGACCCGGCTTCACAAGAGAGCAGGGCAGTGTCAGAAATCTATGTACATGTATGCGGTGCTGTGAAAAACGCAGGTGTGTATAAGATGACAGAAGGTGACCGGGTATTTGCAGCCATAGAGGCTGCCGGAGGCTTTTTGCCGAATGCGGCTGAAGAGAGCATTAACCAGGCCAGAATTCTTGTTGACGGAGAAGAACTGTATATCCCCACCAGAGAAGAGATTCTCTCATCCTCCGGCTCTTTTGCCCCTGCGGGCCTTATGGAGAGTGACGGGAAGGAGCAAAAAGTAAATATTAATACTGCAGATGTCAGTGAACTCACGACACTCATCGGTATCGGTGAGACAAGAGCAAGAGCCATTATTGCGTGGAGAGAGCAAAACGGAGGTTTTTCCTCGCCGGAGGAACTGAAAAATGTGGATGGCATCGCAGATAAAACATATGAAAAGATAAAAGACAGGATAACAGTAAACTGAGGAGAGTAACTATGAGCAAAAAGGTGCTGGTTGTCGATGATGAAAAACTGATCGTAAAAGGAATCCGCTTCAGCCTTGAGCAGGATGGCATGGAGGTAGACGCGGCCTATGACGGCGAAGAAGCGCTGGAAATGGCCCGGGAAAAAGAATACGATATCATTTTGCTGGATCTTATGCTGCCGAAGCTTGACGGTCTGGGCGTGTGTCAGCAGATCCGCGAGTTTTCCAATGTACCCATTGTCATGCTGACGGCCAAAGGCGATGATATGGATAAGATCCTCGGTCTGGAATATGGGGCCGACGATTATATTACCAAGCCGTTCAATATTCTTGAGGTTAAAGCCCGTATCAAGGCCATTATGCGCCGTATGACCCAGGCTGCTCCCAAGGAAGAAAAGGCAAAGGTAGTTGTCAGCGGTGATCTCAGACTTGACTGCGAGAGCCGTCGGGTATTTATTGCAGGCAAAGAGATTAATCTGACCGCCAAAGAGTTTGATCTTCTTGAACTTCTGGTGTTTAATCCGAATAAAGTTTACAGCAGAGAAAATCTGCTGAATATCGTATGGGGGTATGAATATCCGGGAGATGTCCGTACCGTAGATGTGCATATTCGAAGATTGCGTGAAAAAATCGAGCAGAATCCCAGTGATCCGAAGTATGTACATACAAAGTGGGGAGTTGGTTATTATTTTCAGGGTTAATACAAATGAAAAACAGGACAATAGACCGTCCTTTTTTAAAAGTCTCCGATTTCGTCTGACGATCATTCTGGTTGTGATCGGTATTTTGCCGGGGATGATCGTCGGGTATGGAATTGTCAGCAGTTACAAAGATCGCGCTGTATCCATCCGTACTGTAAACGTGATGAATCAGTGCGATATTTTGTCTGATCAGATCATCAATGAGAATTATCTGCAGACACAGCAGAGTGTGGCATTAAACAGTGAGCTGGAGCTTCTGTCCAATATTTACAGTGGACGTGTGCTGATCATTGACGGCGATTTTCGGATCGTAAAGGATACTTTCAATCTGGATGTGGGAAAAACCATGATCTCTGAGGAGATACTTTTGTGCTATCAAACCGGCGAGACCGGACAGTATACCTCGGAAAAATATATTGAGATGACGATGCCCATCATGGATAAAGAAGGCGGCAACAATGTGCAGGGCGTGATGATGGTAAGTATTTCCATGGATGAGATCAATGCCAGCGTAGCTGTGCTGGAGCAGAAGCAGATTTTTATGATCGGTATCATTACTGTTATGGTATTGATCCTGGGATATATTCTGGCGGGCATCCTGGTTAAGCCGTTTAATAAGATCACCCGGGCCATCGAGGATATTTCTGACGGCTATATGGATGCGGACATTTCCGTAACGGATTATACAGAAACTCAGCTGATCACGAATGCCTTTAACAGTATGCTTGAAAGGGTCAGAACACTGGATGAATCCAGACAGGAGTTTGTATCCAATGTGTCCCATGAGTTAAAGACACCACTGACCTCTATGAAGGTGCTTGCAGATTCTCTTAATGGACAGGAAAATGTGCCCGTTGAACTGTATCAGGAATTTATGCAGGATATAGGCGAAGAGATCGATCGTGAGAATAAGATCATCACAGATCTGCTGTCGCTGGTAAAAATGGACAAGAAGGCTGCCGATCTGAACATTGACGTGGTAAACATCAACGATATGCTGGAACTGATACTGAAACGGTTAAAACCCATTGCGGCAAAACGGGATATACGTCTTCTGGTGGACAGCTTCCGACCGGTATATGCACAGATCGATGAGGTGAAGCTGACTCTGGCTTTCAGCAATCTGGTGGAAAATGCCATAAAGTATAACATTGAAGACGGCTGGGTGCGTGTGTCATTGAATGCAGATCAGAAATACTTTTATGTGGTAGTGGAAGATTCCGGTATGGGAATCCCTGAGGATTCTATCGATCATATTTTTGAGAGATTTTATCGCGTAGACAAATCTCATTCCCGTGAGATCGGAGGCACCGGTCTGGGACTTGCCATTACCAGAAGTGCGGTGATGATGCATCATGGAGCTATCAAAGTCTACAGTAAAGTAGGCGAAGGAACCCGATTCTCTGTTCGGATCCCGCTGAATTACAGTAAGTAAAGGAGAGCGGATAAAATGAAAAAGAAATACAGATACCTGGCAGTGCTGCTTTCCTTTATTTGTCTGTTTTCCGGCTGTTCATTTCCGGGAAGCGATAAAGATGACCTGCAGGATGGATTGTCACAGTATTATGTCAATGAGGAAGGAACGAAACTGATCCCAGACAGATTTAATACGGACAAAACCCAGACTGCAGAGCAGGTAACCGCAGTAGTGGAAAACCTGAAGAATCAGGAAAATGGCAAATACAAACTGCGGATTTTGCCGGAGAATGTCTCCATTCAGGAATACCGGCTGGAAAACAGCCAGGTGGTTCTGGATATGTCTTCTGAATATGGCAGGCTGGAAAAGACACGGGAAATCCTCACAAGAGCCGGTCTGGTAAAAAGCTTTAACCAGATCGAGGGCGTGGACAGCGTGCAGATCCTGATCAATGGTCAGGCGCGTATCGGAGCGGACGGTAAAGAGCTGCCGGCGATGACTGCAGATGATTTTGTGGAGGCAGAAGGAAGGGAGATCGACGCGTATCAGTATGGCACCTTTACGTTGTACTTTGCAGACAGTGACGGTAAACATCTGGTGACGGAAAAACAGAAAGTCTATTACAGTGCCAGTGTCCCAAAAGAGAGGGAAGTCGTCGAGCTTTTACTGAAAGGGCCAATAAATACGCAGCTGATGGGTACCATGCCGACAGATCTCAAAATACTGAATGTTACCCTGGCAGATGGCATAGTCTATGTGAACCTGAATGACGCTTTTCTGAACGTCACACCCCAGGTGACGGAAAATATCATGGTATATTCTCTGGTAAATTCGCTTCTGGAGCTGGAAGGAACACAGAAAGTACAGATTTCCATTAATGGTGAAACAAAGTTTGTGCTGGGAGACGGCATTGATCTCAGCCAGTATCTGACCCGAAATACAGATCTGATACAGGAGTAAAGTATGCGAAAAAGACCGCTGTGTGTGCTGTGCTGCTGCTTTATTCTGATGACGGTGCTTTTGACGGTATCCGGACTGCCGGTTCCCTGGCAGAAAAAGATGCCGTCAGAGCTTAGTCAGATGATAATAAAAGGTACAGAGGGCCGACTGTACGGTCAGCTGTACCGGATACAGAAAAACAGTACAGGCTGCACACTTTATCTTAAAAATTCAATTCTTGTGGTTCGTTCGAACCAATATTCACTGCAAAACAGTACAATTTCATACGATAAACCGATTAATATCTGCGTGGGAAATTCTGTCTGCGCTCTGGGAAAAGTGTCTCTGCCCAAAAAGGCGACAAACCAGGGACAATTTGACGCCTTTGCATATTACCGCATCCGACATGTAGATATACAGATGAATGCTTCACACGTTACAGTAACAGATCATACGGTATCATGGCTCCCGGAACTTGCCCGGAGATTACGGGAAAATATGGCTGAACAGTTCGATCGGGCACTTTCGGAAAGGGAGAGCGGGATCATGAAGACCATGCTTTTGGGGGATAAAAGTGATCTGGATGATGAAGTCCGCTGGCTGTATCAGAAAAATGGTATTTCCCATATCCTTGCTATTTCCGGTATCCATATTTCTCTACTGGGAATGGGGCTGTACCGGCTGCTGCGAAAAGTAATGGGAATCTCAAAAGCTTCTGCGCTGTCCTGTGGTTTCCTGCTTTTTTATCTTTTGCTGACGGGATTTTCCGTATCGGCACAGAGAGCTGTGTTTATGTTCTGGCTTCGCCGGGGAGCGGAATGTGCAGGACGGACCTGCGATGAGCCAACAGCACTTTCCCTGTCTGCTCTGGTGGTGCTTTGCGAAAATCCGCTGTATATCTTTGACAGCAGTTTCCTTTTATCCTTTGGGGCTGCCTTTTTCCTGTGGGTGTTGAAACTTCTAAAAGTGGAAAAAAGGACATTTTCTCTGTATTTCTGGTTATGTATGCTGCCGTTTACCGCCTGCTTTTATTATGAAGTATCTTTTGTTGGGATTTTACTGAATATTCTGATCCTGCCACCCCTTGGGGCAATCTTGTTTTTAGGCCTGGCGGGAGGAGTGACGGGAATGACAGCACCTCTGGCAGGCAAAGTGCTGTTGTATCCGGTGGGGCTGCTTTTACGGCTGTATACAAAACTTTGCCAGCTGATGAAATATTTACCCTGTGGCTCATTACTGGTGGGCAGACCACCCAACTGGCAGCTTCTGTTGTATGGTATGGGCCTGTCGGGGCTTTTGTATCTGCAGTGTAAGTACAAAAAGGGAAGATGGGTGGCTCTATCTCGAGGAGTATTCGGAGGCATGCTGGTGCTGCTGCTGATTTTAAGGCTGCCATCGTCTCTGACGGTAACTATGCTGGATGTGGGGCAGGGTGATTGTCTGGTGATCCAGAAGGGAAGCAGCGCTGTATTGGTAGATGGAGGAAGTACCACAGTCAGCAAAGCCGGTCAGTACAGGATCGTACCCTTTCTGCGTTACAGAGGGATCCGAAAGATAAGCAGCATCATATTGACCCACCCGGATGCGGATCATATGAACGGATTAAGCGAGATTCTGAAAATGTCAGAAACGGGAGAACTTTCCTCGCGGATAGAAGGGATCACGGTGCCATACTGGATGAGAAACAGTCAGGCATGGGAGGAATTAAGAAATATAGCAGATCAGCAGAATATCCCGGTTACCTATGCAAAAAAAGGAGACGAGTTTACGTTTGGTCTGTCTGCAATATATGTTCTTCACCCGGATACAGAAGATTATGAAGAAAACGCCAATGCGGGTTCACTGACCTTTCTGCTGAAAACAGAAGGGTTGAGTATGCTTTTTACCGGGGATCTGGAAGGAGAAGGAGAGACGCAGATCTGCCGGGAGAATATCCGCTGTGATGTGCTGAAAGTAGCTCATCACGGGTCGGCATACTCCACCTCAGAGGAACTGCTGAAAAAAGCCAGACCTTCTGTAGCTCTGATTTCCAGTGGCGCAGGAAATTCTTACGGCCATCCCCATAAAGAGACCGTGGAAAGACTGAAACAGGCAGGAAGTGTATTGTTTAATACGATGGAAAGTGGGCAGATCACGCTGGAGATAAAAAAAGAGGGTATTTTAGTCCATGAGTATTCAGGAAAAGATAATTTTCTATGACATGTCAATAGAAAACATCCCCGGATTGACAAAAAGAAAGAAAACAGGTATCGTATGTGAGAAAGGAGGCGGCTATGAAAGATCTGCAGAAAGACATTCAGTCAGGAAACTGGAAACAGGTATATTTGTTATTCGGCGAAGAGGATTATCTGCGGCAGCAGTACAAAAACCGGCTGCTCAAAGCACTCAATCCGGACGAAGATACCATGAATTATTCCATCTTTTCGGGAAAAGACATCAATCCGGCAGAAATCATTGATCTGGCAGAAACCATGCCGTTCTTTTCTGACCGCCGGGTGATCTATATTGAAGACAGCGGTTTTTTCAAAAACAAATGCGAAAAACTTCCGGAATATCTGGCAGAGCTTCCGGAGTATCTGGTCATGGTATTCTGTGAGAGAGAAGTGGACAAGCGAAGCCGCATGTACAAAGCAGTGACAAAAAACGGCCGTGCCACCGAATTCAAAAAACAGACCGACAGCACCCTGATGCGTTGGGTACTGACCCAGCTGAAACAGGAAAACAAAAAAATCACCCAACAGGATATGGAGCTGTTCCTAAGCCGTACCGGCACCGATATGAGCCGGATCCATTCCGAACTGGAAAAACTGATCTGCTACTGCGCCGACGACGAAGTGATCACCAGAGAAGCCATCCTGGCCATCACCACAGAAAAGACAGAAAACCAGATCTTCGAGATGGTCAAAGCCATCACCGAACGCCGCCAGAAACAGGCATTAAATCTTTACTACGATTTACTGGAACTTAAAGAACCACCCATGCGTATCCTTTTCCTGATCGCAAGACAGTACAATATCCTGTTACAGGTAAAAGAAATGATGCAGCAGCACCTGGGCACCGACGACATAGCCAAAAAACTCGGCATGCAGTCCTTCATCATCCGAAAAGCCATCCCCATAGCCCAGAAATACACCGCCAAACAACTGAAAAAAGCCGTAGAAACCATGGTCAACATGGAGGAGGACGTAAAAAGCGGACGCATTACAGATACCCTAAGCGTCGAACTTCTGATCGTCCGCTACAGCACAGCCCCCAAATAACCATAGAAAACCAGAGAATGCAACAAAAAAAGGACAGTCACTGACGGAATGACTGTCCTTAATACATTTCAAAAATTATTTCATGTCGCTAACCATCTTGCTCAGACGGGAAACCTTACGGGCAACATTGTTCTTGTGGTAAACACCCTTTGTTCCGGCTTTCTCGATAACAGAAACGGAAGCTTTCAGGGTCTCAGCAGCAGCAGCCTTGTCACCGGCCTTAACAGCAGCTTCAACTTTCTTGATAGCAGTCTTAACTGCGGAACGGATAGATTTATTTCTCTCAGCGTAAGCTCTGCTTACCAGTACTCTTTTCTTTGCGGATTTGATATTTGCCATGATAAAATTCCTCCAAATGGATATATAAATTCATTAATAGTAATAGATTGTCTCAGATCACAGCAGCCGACACGAATCTGCTGTAAACATACCCTGTTATTCTAGTGAATAAAACCTGTTTTGTCAATACATAATCCGGGAAAATCTGTAAAAAATAAAATAAAACGTAAGGAAAGGACAGACTATGATCGATCAGGAAAGCATTCGTACGGACCTGGCTCTTGAAAGCCAGGAAAGTATCCGAAAAGCAAACGGTGACATTCCCGGAGTTAAAGTACAGAAAAAAAATCATCCCCTCGGAAGAGTACAGACAACTATTGTAAAAATAGTCAGCAGTGAGGGAGAAAAGCGGCTGCACAAGCCAAAAGGTACCTATATTACTATGGAAATTCCCGATCCCGACCCGGAGGATGATCTGATGTACCGGGAGGTGACACAGGAACTGTGCAGGTATCTGCTGCGTTTCCTGAAAAAATATAAACCGGCTTCCGTGCTGGTGGTCGGATTGGGGAATCGTGATATCACACCGGACGCTCTGGGTCCAAGAGTAGTCAGGCAGCTGCATGTGTCCCGACATATTGCGATAAATTACGGAAAGCATATGGTGCCGGGAGGCGGGAGCTGTGTGCTCAGCTGTATTGCTCCGGGGGTAATGGGACAGACGGGCATGGAAACTCTGGAGATCATACAGGGAATCGTAAAAAAAACAGAGCCGGATCTGATCATGGCGGTGGATGCTCTTGCAGCCCGGAGCCTCAAAAGATTAAACAGCACCATCCAGATCACAGATACGGGGATATGTCCCGGATCAGGAGTCTTTAATGACCGGAAAGGGCTGAACAAGGATACGCTGGGTGTACCGGTCATCGGCATCGGTATTCCCACAGTAGTAGACGCGGCCACCATTGCCGCAGAAGCACTGGGAGAAGAAATCTCGGATGGATTCGGTAAGCTTCGGGAAATGTTTGTGACACCCAAGGATGTGGACGAAACACTGAAGGTGCTCAGTGATACCGTAGCCCGCTCTGTCAATATGGCTGTGGAAGAGTTTGCGGTGTAGAGCAGATAGAACAGTTGCATAGTTGCCAGGACGAATCACTTTTTGATGAGGACGCATAAGCAGGAAGAAAGTAATCATATACTGTAAGAGACGTATCTGTGAAGACATTGAACAGATATGATGAGACTGTTATGTAATAAGGCCGGGAAAGGCAGACAGTGTATGAATGAGCAGGACAAGAGGACAGAGCGAATGATAAAGCTGGCAATCTTCCTTTTTGGCCTGCTGATTCTTCTGAAAGCCGGACAGGCTGTATTATCAAGGTATGAACAGCCGGAAGAAGTCTGGCTGCACACCGCCATGGCCCAGATGGCACTGTGGGGAAAAGAACTGTATCTGCCGGCATTGCTTACGGAAGAGAGGAAAGAAAGCAGTGCCGGTTTTCTGATGGATCAGGCAGCTACTTTTCTGGGGTGGAACTCCGGCAAAGAATCAAGGATATACGTGGAGGATGAATACACGAGACAGGAGCTGATCGAAGCCGGTCGAGGCGGATCATTAAGCGATATCAGAAAGGAAAATGAGCAGGCTGCCATGGAAAATCAGGAGGTAAAGGGCTCAGCACAGGAAACAGAGGAGAATAAACAGAGCCAGGCAGAGGAAAATGCGGCACAAGAATCATCAGTGCCGGATGAACAGCACACAGACGCTGCGGACAGTGTCAAAAAAGCGGATGAGCAGCAAGTACAGCAGTTCCTTCGGGTAGCAGATCTGGCAGAGGCAGAGAAATATATGTCTTCAGAAGAGCTTCTCAGCAAATATTTCGTCGTAGATACAGTAACCAAAGCGGATGCGTCGATGATCTCCTTCGAGAAACTGGCACAGCCGGATTTTTCTGTTTCGCAGGCAGAAAAGGGGACGAAACAGATTCTGATCTACCATACTCATTCTCAGGAGGAATTCCGTGATTCTGTGAAAAATGACGCAGATACGACGATTGTCGGGGTGGGAACGTATCTTTCACAGCTTTTGACAGAGAAAGGATATCAGGTGCTGCATCTGACAGATACCTTTGACCTGATCGGAGGAGGGGTTGACCGCAATAAGGCTTATTCTGTTGCGAGAGAAAAACTCAAGAGAGTCCTGGAGGAGAATCCGTCTATTCAGGTGATCCTGGATATTCACCGGGATGGTGTGCCGGAGAGCAAACGGCTGGTGACCACGATCGATGGCCGGCCCACTGCGCAGATCATGTTTTTTAACGGAATGAGTTATAAAAAAACGGTGGGAAATCTGTCCGGACTTTCCAATCCCTACATACAGGAAAATCTGGCCTTTTCTTTTCAGGCAGAGTACCTGTGCGACTATTATTATCCTTCGCTTAGCCGGTGCATTTATCTGAAAGCCTACAGATACAATCTGGATCTTTTGCCCCGTTCCATGCTGGTAGAGGTGGGGGCCCAGACCAATACCGTGCAGGAAGCAAAAAATGCCATGATCCCTCTGGCAGATGTGCTGCATAAACTGTTACAAGGTGCATGACAGCCGCTGCTGAGTGTGATATACTATAACGGAGTACGTGTAAAAAAAGAGAAAAGACAGCAGCGCATCTGTGAAAAACGGACAGATACGATGAAAGATGAACAGGAGGTTACACCTTTGGCAGATATTCAACAGAAGAACATCAGAAATTTTTGTATTATCGCCCACATCGACCACGGTAAATCTACCCTGGCTGATCGTATTATAGAGAAGACAGGTCTTCTGACCGAGAGAGAGATGCAGGCGCAGGTCCTGGACAATATGGATCTGGAGAGAGAGCGCGGTATCACCATCAAGGCTCAGACCGTGCGAACCATTTATAAAGCGCAGGATGGTCAGGAGTACATCTTTAATCTGATCGATACCCCCGGCCATGTGGACTTTAATTACGAAGTATCCCGAAGCCTTGCTGCCTGTGACGGTGCCGTTCTGGTAGTGGATGCGGCCCAGGGAATCGAGGCGCAGACATTGGCCAACGTTTATCTGGCGCTGGACCACGATCTGGATGTATTTCCTGTCATTAACAAGATTGACCTGCCCAGCGCGGAACCGGAGCGTGTGGTGGAGGAGATCGAGGATGTGATCGGTATCGAAGCCCAGGATGCGCCCCGGATCTCAGCCAAGCAGGGGATCAATATCGATCAGGTACTGGAGCAGATCGTGGAGAAGATCCCGGCGCCCACCGGTGATCCTGAAGCACCCTTACAGGCGCTGATCTTCGATTCCCTGTATGATCCTTACAAAGGTGTCATTATTTTCTGCCGGATCAAGGAAGGTACCGTAAAGAAGGGAACAAAGATCCGTATGATGGCCACCGGAGCCACGGCAGACGTAGTGGAAGTCGGGTATTTCGGTCCCGGTCAGTTTATCCCCTGTGATGAGCTTTCTGCCGGCATGGTAGGCTATATCACCGGAAGTATCAAAAACGTACAGGAGACCCGTGTGGGTGATACCGTCACGGACCGTGAAAATCCCTGCGACGAGCCGCTTCCCGGCTACAAAAAGGTCAATCCCATGGTGTACTGCGGTATGTATCCGGCTGACAGCGCCAAATATCCGGATCTCAGAGACGCGCTGGAAAAGCTGCAGTTAAATGATGCTTCTCTGTATTTTGAACCGGAGACATCTCTGGCCCTTGGCTTTGGCTTCCGCTGCGGTTTCCTTGGCCTATTGCATCTGGAGATCATCCAGGAGCGTCTGGAGAGAGAATATAATCTTGATCTGGTAACCACGGCACCGGGCGTTATCTACCGTGTACACAAGACAAACGGCGAGGTGATCGAGCTGACGAACCCGTCCAATCTGCCGGATCCCACAGAGATCGATTACATGGAAGAACCCATGGTAAAAGCGGAGATCATGGTAACTACCGATTATATCGGTCCAATCATGGATCTTTGTCAGGAACGCCGGGGGGAATATCAGGGTATGGAATATATGGAAACCACCCGTGCACTCCTCACTTATCACCTGCCCCTCAATGAGATCATTTATGATTTCTTTGATGCGTTAAAATCAAGATCCAGAGGATATGCATCCTTTGACTACGAGCTTTTAGGATATCAGCGGAGTAATCTGGTCAAGCTGGATATCCTGATCAATCGTGAGATGGTGGATGCACTGTCCTTCATTGTCTTTGCGGATTCTGCCTATGAAAGAGGCAGAAAAATGTGCGAGAAGCTCAAAGGAGAGATTCCCCGCCACATGTTTGAGGTGCCGATCCAGGCTGCTGTGGGCGGCAAAGTTATTGCCCGTGAAACGGTCAAAGCCGTGCGCAAGGATGTACTGGCCAAGTGTTACGGCGGTGATATCTCCCGTAAGAGAAAGCTTCTGGAGAAACAGAAGGAAGGCAAGAAACGTATGCGCCAGATCGGTAATGTGGAGGTTCCGCAGAAAGCCTTTATGAGCGTATTGAAACTGGATGAAGAATAAAAGGACAAAGAGGATGGAACTATATATACACATTCCCTTCTGTGTCAGAAAGTGCCTGTACTGCGATTTCCTGTCTTTTCCCTGCATGGCCGGGGAAAAGACAGACTATCTTGAGGCACTGCATCAGGAAATACTCTGCTGCGGCAGGGGCCGTGAAGATGGCCTTGTGACCAGCGTCTTTGTGGGAGGCGGAACACCGTCTCTTCTTACCGGAGACGAGATGGAAAGGCTGTTTGGGACTCTGCGGCAGCAGTTTGTTTTTGCAGAAGATGCAGAGATCACCATGGAGGCCAATCCGGGGACACTGACAGAAGAAAATCTGGGAGGGTACAGAAGGGCCGGGATCAACCGGCTCAGTATCGGCTGTCAGTCGGTGCACGATGAGGAACTGGAAAAACTGGGGCGGATCCACAGATTTGCAGATTTTTGCGAGAGTTTTTCTCTTGCAAGAAAAGCGGGATTCACCAACATTAATGTAGATCTGATGGCGGCTTTGCCGGGACAGGATCTTTCCTCCTGGGAAGATTGCCTGAATCGGATCCTTGACTTTGCTCCGGAGCATATTTCCGCCTACAGCCTGATCATTGAAGAGGGGACACCTTATTATGAACAGGAGGATATACTGCAGCTGCCGGATGAGGATACGGAGAGACGTATGTACGAGAGAACCAGAGAGATCCTTCGCAAAAACGGTTATGAACAGTACGAAATTTCCAATTATGCCCGTCCGGGCTATGCCTGCCGCCACAATATCGGTTACTGGGATCAGACCCCGTATCTGGGCCTGGGCCTTGGGGCTTCCTCCTATATGGATGAGATCCGGTTTAAAAACACCTCAGATATGAAAGACTATCTGTGTCAGGCAAAAGCCGGTGTTTTCCGGCGGGAAGAAGAGGAGATACTGACCCTGAAAAACAGGATGGAGGAGTGTATGTTTCTCGGACTTCGGATGACAAAGGGAGTGGGATTTGCAGAATTTCAGGAAAAATTCGGCGTGTCCATGATGTCAGTGTACGGAAAAACAATCGAACACTTTGTTCGGGAAAAACTGTTGACAATTCGTGAAAATCGGGTATGCTTGACAGAGAAAGGCATGGATCTGGCCAATACCGTGATGGCAGAGTTCCTGCTTTGACATAAAAAGTGTCGGATGACAGAAAAGCGGGATTCCGGCGAGTGCAGAGAAAAGGCTGGCGGACCGTTTTGTATACAGCGGTCACAGGCCGCCCGGAGGAGAATATGACAGACAACAAGCAGCAGAAAAAAGAGTTTATCCGGATCCGTGGGGCCAGAGAAAACAACCTCAAAAATCTGGATGTAGATATACCGAGAAATAAACTGGTGGTGCTGACGGGCTTAAGCGGTTCCGGCAAAAGTTCCCTGGCATTTGACACGATCTACGCAGAGGGGCAGAGACGCTACATGGAGAGCTTATCCTCCTACGCCAGACAGTTCCTCGGACAGATGGAAAAACCGCAGGTGGAGAGTATAGAAGGACTTCCGCCGGCCATTTCCATTGATCAGAAATCCACCAACAGAAATCCCCGCTCCACGGTGGGAACTGTGACAGAGATCTACGATTATTTCCGCCTTCTGTATGCCAGGATCGGTATCCCTCACTGTCCGAAGTGTGGAAAAGAGATCGCAAAGCAGACTGTGGATCAGATGGTGGATCAGATCATGGAACTGCCGGAAAAAACCCGTATCCAGCTTCTGGCTCCTGTGGTACGCGGTAAAAAGGGACGTCATGAAAAGGTACTGGAGCAGGCAAAGCGAAGCGGTTACGTCCGCGTGCTTATCGATGATAATATGTACGAGCTTTCCGAGCAGATCACGCTGGATAAGAACATCAAGCATACCATCGCCATTATTGTAGACCGTCTGGTGGTCAGAGAAGGCATTGAGAAACGTCTGACGGATTCCATTGAGAATGTGCTGCAGCTGACGGACGGGCTTCTGGTGGTGGACCGCATGGACGGCACTTATATGAACTTCAGCCAGAGCTTTTCCTGCCCGGACTGCGGCATCAGTATCGATGAGATCGAGCCGCGCAGCTTTTCCTTTAATAACCCCTTTGGTGCCTGTCCCACCTGTTACGGACTGGGATATAAGATGGAATTTGATCCGGAGCTGATGATCCCGGATCCTTCACTGAGCATTGACGAGGGTGCCATTGCCGTGATGGGCTGGCAGTCCTGCACCGATGAGGGCAGCTTTACCCGTGCTATTTTGAAAGCACTGGCGGCAGAATACGGTTTTTCGCTGGATACTCCGTTTCAGGAATATCCCGAGGATATCCGCCATATGCTGCTTTACGGCACCGATGGCCGTGAGGTAAAAGTAGAGTACAGCGGTCAGCGGGGCAGCGGTATATATCCGGTAGCTTTTGAGGGACTGATCAAAAATGTGGAGCGCCGCTACCGGGAAACGGGATCAGAGACTACCCGGGCAGAATATGAATCCTTTATGCGCATTACACCCTGTAAAGCCTGTAAGGGTCAGCGTTTAAAAGCAGAGTCTCTGGCAGTGACCATAGATGATAATAATATATATGAAGTGACCTGCCTGTCGGTGGAGGATCTGGTGGATTGGCTTTCGGATTTAAAACTGACAGCACAGCAGCAGCTGATCGGTGAGCAGATCCTCAAAGAGATCCGTGCCCGAGTAGGCTTTTTGCGGGATGTGGGCCTGGAGTATTTAAGCCTTGGACGTGCCACAGGTACTCTGTCCGGCGGTGAGGCTCAGCGTATCCGCCTGGCCACCCAGATCGGTTCCGGCCTTGTGGGTGTGGCATATATTCTGGATGAACCCAGTATCGGCCTGCACCAGCGGGATAATGACAAGCTGCTCAATACACTTTGTCGTCTGCGGGATCTGGGGAACTCCCTGATCGTGGTAGAGCATGACGAGGATACCATCCGTGCCGCGGATTTTGTGGTGGATGTAGGCCCCGGCGCCGGAGAACACGGCGGAGAGATCGTAGCGCTGGGAACAGCTGAGGATCTGATGAAAAATGAAAACAGCATAACGGGCGCTTACCTGGCAGGCCGGAAGAAAATCCCCGTGCCGAAGATAAGAAGAACACCCACCGGATGGATCACTGTCCGGGGAGCCCGGGAAAATAATCTGAAGGATATTACGGTGAAGTTTCCTACCGGCGTATTTACCTGCGTGACCGGTGTTTCCGGCTCGGGAAAATCTTCTCTGGTCAACGAGATCCTGTACAAAACCCTGGCCAAAAAGCTGAACAGAGCCAGAACCATTCCGGGAAAATGCCGTGCAGTGGAAGGTATCGATGAGCTTGATAAAGTCATCGATATCGACCAGTCACCTATTGGCAGAACACCCCGTTCCAACCCGGCCACGTATACCGGCGTATTTGACCAGATCCGTGATCTGTTTGCATCCACGGCAGACGCAAAAGCCAGAGGCTACAAAAAGGGCCGTTTCAGCTTTAATGTCAAGGGCGGCCGCTGTGAAGCCTGCTCCGGCGACGGTATCATTAAGATAGAGATGCATTTTCTGCCGGATGTCTATGTGCCCTGTGAAGTGTGTCATGGCCAGCGTTACAACCGGGAGACTCTGGAAGTGCGCTACAAAGGCAAAAATATCTATGAAGTATTAAATATGACGGTGGAGGAAGCACTGGAATTTTTCCGTCCCATCCCCTCCATTCACAGAAAGATCCAGACGTTATATGATGTTGGCCTGTCCTATATCCGTCTGGGGCAGCCGTCCACCACACTGTCCGGCGGTGAGGCACAGAGGATTAAGCTGGCAGCGGAGCTGAGTAAGCGAAGCACCGGAAAGACGGTGTATATTCTGGATGAGCCTACCACAGGTCTGCATTTTGCGGATGTACACAAGCTGGTGGAGATCCTGCAGCGTCTGGCGGAGGGCGGCAATACTGTGATCGTTATCGAACATAATCTGGATGTGATAAAGACAGCGGATTATATTATCGATATGGGTCCGGAAGGCGGTGACCGGGGCGGCACCATGGTAGTGGCCGGTACACCGGAAGAGGTAGCGGCCTGTGAAGCTTCCTATACCGGACATTATGTCGCAAAATATCTGTGACAACAGCTTTCCATTTTCCGGAGGCTGGTTTATAATAGGCACCATAAGATAAGAAAAGAGGAATGATATGTCTGCAGATTTGGGAATTGACCTGGGTACGTCGAGTATCCTTGTATATACAAAAGGCAAAGGTATCGTATTAAAGGAGCCCTCCGTGGTGGCCTATGATAAGGATGCGGACAGGATTCGTGCGTACGGAGAAGAAGCGCGGCAGATGATCGGCCGGACACCGGGAAATATTACCGCCATCCGTCCCATTCGTCAGGGCGTGATCTCTGACTATATGATCACCGAAAAAATGCTGAAATATTTTATTCAGAAAGCCATGGGCCGTAAATCCTTCCGCAAACCGCGGATCAGCATCTGTGTACCCAGCGGGGTAACGCAGGTAGAGAGACGGGCGGTAGAAGAAGCAACGTATCAGGCCGGGGCAAGGGAAGTCAGCATCATCGAGGAACCGGTAGCGGCAGCCATCGGCGCAGGAATAGATATTACCCGTCCTTTCGGTAATATGATAGTGGACGTAGGCGGCGGCACCACGAATGTGGCCGTGATCTCTCTGGGGGGAGAAGTGCTTTCCGCCTCTGTTCGCGTGGCTGGCAATACGTTTGATGAGGCCATTGTTCATTACGTGAGAAAACAGCACAATCTGTTCATCGGCGAACAGACGGCAGAGGCTGTCAAAATTCAGATCGGCAGTGCCTTTCCGAAGCCGCAGACGGTTACGATGAATATTAAAGGCAGAAACGTCATTACCGGTCTGCCAAAAAGTGTTACCCTCACTTCGGAAGAGATCAGAGAGGCACTGCAGGACGCAGTGAATACGATCGTAGAGACGGTACATGGCATTCTCGAAAAGACACCTCCGGAACTGGCATCGGATATCGCGGAGAGAGGCATTGTCCTGACCGGCGGCGGCAGCCTGTTAAACGGCCTGGAGGATATTATTGAGCAGAGAACCGGTATCCAGACCATGACGGCAGAAAATCCTGCCTGCTGTGTGGCTGTAGGTACAGGCCTTTATGCTGAGGTTATGGCGGCTTTTTCGTAAACATACAGACAGAAAGTGAAGTAACATATTGGAAACACGGGAAGGATATGTAGAACATATCATATATCGCAATGAGGATAATGGATATACGGTCATGGAATTAAACTGTGACCGGGAAGAGCTGACCTGCGTCGGCACCTTTCAGATGATCCACGAGGGGGAAATGCTGGAGGTTCAGGGCGAGTTTGTGGATCATTCTGCCTATGGACGCCAGCTGAAGATTTCCTCCTATTCGGAAAAGGTGCCGGAGGATACCATGGCTATAGAACGGTATCTCGGCTCCGGAGCCGTCAAAGGTGTGGGAAAGGCTCTGGCTGCCCGCATCGTGCGCCGCTTTGGCAAGGATACTTTTCGGATCATTGAGGAAGAGCCGGAACGGCTTACGGAGGTAAAGGGCATCAGTGAAAGGATCGCCCGGGAGATCGCTCAGCAGATGCAGGAAAAGGCGGATCTGAGAAATGTGATGCTGGTGCTGCAGCAGTACGGGATCACCATGTCTCTGGGTGTGCGCCTGTATAAGCAGTACGGCAGTGCCGTATGCGAGATCCTGCGGGAAAATCCTTATCGTCTGGCGGATGATATACAGGGGATAGGATTCAGAATGGCCGACGAGATCGCGGGCCGGATCGGTATACACAGTGATTCGGACTACCGCATCCGAAGCGGTCTTTTTTATATGCTGACCCAGGCCTCGGCCCAGGGACATATGTATCTGCCACGGCAGATCCTGATGGAGCGCACGGCAGCGCTTCTGGGGCTTTTACCGGAGCAGCTGGAAAAAAGCCTGACGGATCTTATGATGGAACGAAAGGTGATCTTAAAGCCTGATCCGGAGCAGGGAGATCGTATTTACGCGCAGCAGTATTATCATATTGAGCTGGATACGGCCAGACTCCTGATGGAACTGAATCTTTGCGATATGGAAAAAGAATCCTCCATGGAGAGGACGCTGAAAGCCATTGAACGGGAGACAAAGATCGCTCTGGATGATCTTCAGAAAGAGGCGGTGATGCAGGCGGCATCCCATGGCCTGTTTATTCTGACCGGCGGTCCCGGTACAGGTAAGACTACCACCATCAATGCCATGATCCGCTATTTTGAAAAACAGGAGTTAAAGATCGCGCTGGCAGCTCCCACGGGACGGGCAGCCAAGCGTATGACAGAAACAACGGGGCGCAGTGCCCAGACTATTCACCGCCTGCTGGAATTAAACGGCGGTATGGAGGATGAAAAAGGACAGCCACTGGCCGGAAGAGTGCATTTTGAAAGAAATGCCATGAACCCGCTGGAATACGATGTGGTGATCATCGATGAAATGTCCATGGTGGACATTTTTCTGATGCACAGTCTTTTACAGGCACTGGTGCCGGGAACACGGCTGATCCTTTCCGGGGACGTAAATCAGCTGCCCAGTGTGGGTCCCGGGCGTGTGCTGGGGGATATGATCAATTCGGAACAGTTCTGCGTGGTGCGTCTGAACCGCATCTTCAGGCAGGCTGCCATGAGCGATATTGTGGTTAATGCCCACCGGATCAATGCCGGCCTTCCGGTAGATCTGGATAATAAGAGCAGGGATTTCTTTTTCCTGAAAAGATACGACGCGGATACGATCATCCGGGTAATGCTGACACTGATGACGAAAAAGCTGCCCTCTTATGTGGGTGCGGATATGCTGGATATTCAGGTACTTACTCCCACCAGAAAGGGACTTCTCGGCGTAGAGCGTCTCAATGAGATCCTGCAGACGGTGTTAAACCCCAGGGATGCAAAAAAACCGGAAAAAGAGACACCATCGGGGATCTTCCGGCAGGGTGACAAGGTCATGCAGATCAAAAACAATTATCAGCTGGAATGGGAAGTGCGGGACCGCTACGGCATTCCGGTGGATAAAGGTACCGGTGTGTTTAACGGGGATATCGGCTTTATCCGGGAGATCAATACCTTTGCGGAGACGGTGACGGTGGAATTCGATGACCGGCGCATGGTGGAGTATGATTTCAAGCTTCTGGATGAGCTGGAACTGGCCTATGCGGTGACGATCCATAAATCCCAGGGAAGTGAGTATCCTGCCGTACTGATCCCCATGCTGGCGGGACCGAAGATGCTCATGAACCGGAATCTGCTGTACACGGCAGTGACGAGGGCAAAAAAATGTGTGACCATTGTGGGCAGTGAGGAAGTATTTGCCCAGATGATCGCCAACAAAATGGAGCAGAGCCGTTTCACTTCGCTGAAAGATCGGCTGAAAGAGTGGAATAATTGATAAAACAGCCCGAAGAGAGAGTGGGAAAGGCTGTTTGGTATGATAAGAAAAATGATATTGGATCTTCTGTATCCGCCGGTGTGCATGATATGCGGCAGACTATTGTCAAAAACCACAGGTGTATGCCGGGAGTGCTTTGGAAAGCTGCAGTGGATCAAAGACCCCCGCTGCATGTGCTGCGGGAAACCACTGCATGATGAAAGGCAGGAGTATTGTCCGGAGTGTGAGGGCATCCGGAGGGAATTTACCGCCGGGATCGGCGTATTTCCTTACCGAAGCATCATTCGACAGGCGGTACTGGATCTGAAAGATCACGGAAAAAAGGAGAATGCCGCTTTTCTTGGGGCATGTATGGCGGCCGCAGTGAGGCCGCTTCTTTTGTCCTGGAAGCCAAAATGCCTGGTGCCGATACCTCTGTCTTCTAAAAAACTGAGGATCCGGGGATATAATCAGGCGCAGCTTCTGGCAGACGAGCTGGGGAAAAAACTGGATCTTCCTGTGCGGAAGGACATTCTGTATCGGCATTCCGGTCGCAAAGAACAAAAGAGACTGCACCGTTTCGCCAGAAAACGAAACCAGGCGGGGACTTTTTTTACGGCAAAAACAGATATTCCCGAAAGAGTGCTTCTGGTGGACGATATCTATACCACGGGAAGCACCCTGGAGGCAGCAGCCTGGGCACTGAAACAGGCGGGGGTACAAAAGGTGTATTTTGTTACAGTCTGTATGGGAACCGACTTCTAAATTCCCTCTTTGCGCACAGCGCCTTTTGTGCTATAGTAATTATAATTATGGAGTTTTTATAAGAAACGGAGGAGGCAGCATGAATCCCGGAAAAATCCGCAGAATGGCGAGAATCGAACAGTTTACATCCGGCGAAGCACAAGAGTATCTCAAAATTGCCAGATACTATCGCAGCGATTATATCGGGCTGCACCTGATCCGCAATTTTTTCCTGGTGACCATTGGTTATGTCCTGCTGATCGCTTTGTATCTGCTCAGAAACGGTGTTGAGCTTCTGGACACCATCTATACCCGGAATCTTCCGGGGATGGCTGTGGGCTGGATCGCGGGATATGTGATACTTTTGGCCGTGTATACTGTGCTTACGTATACGGTATGTTCTCTGCGTTTTGCCAAAGCAAAAAAAATGGAACGGTATCTGGATCATCAGCTGGAAAAAATGCAGCAAAAATACGAACCGGATGAAGTTGACGGAAAATAAGGAGTTATTATGGAACAGGTATGGAAATTCAGACGGCTATGCATCAATGTGGCGGAGGAATACGATTTTCTCTTTGTTCCCCTGCTGAAATTTGTAGTGGCGTTTTTAGCGTTTTCCACGATCAATAAAGAAATCGGATATATGACAATGCTGGATAATATGTTTATATTGCTGGCACTTTCTCTGCTCAGCGCTGTACTGCCGAATATGGTCATGATCATGCTGGCAGCGGTGCTTCTGATCCTGCAAAGCTACGGTGTTCATCTTTTTGCCTGCGTATTTGTGGTGCTGATGCTTCTTCTTCTGTATATTTTTCTTCAGAGATTTTCAGATAAGTACAGCCTGCTTCTGATACTTACACCGTTGGCAATGCATTTTGGCCTTGCTCCGGTGGTGGCGGTGGCCGGAGGCCTTCTTCTGGAGCCTGTGGCGCTTCTGCCAATCTGCAGCGGAACACTGATATATGCGATTATTTCGGTAGTGGCGCAGTGCGCGGCAACAATCCACGGAGTAGAGATCAAAGAGTTTACCACGGTGATCACACAGCTTCTGGACAGTGTCATGGGAAAGACAGATACGGTACTTTTGCTGATCATTATGGCCAGTGTGTTCCTGATCGTCTATGCCCTGAGGAGACTGTCGGTAGCTTATTCATGGCAGATCGCACTGGTGTGCGGCGCGGTGGCATTTCTTGTTCTGCTCATGGCCGGAGGATTCTTTATGGAGACTTCCATGACAGCAGGCAAAATGTTTCCGGGAATCCTTGCAGCTGTTCTTCTGGGCGAGCTGCTTGTATTCTTCTGCAGTGGCCTTGAGTACACGAAGACCCAGCGTCTTCAGTTTGAGGATGACGATTATTACTATTATGTAAAAGCTGTACCGAAAATAGACGGAGACTATTTTGACGAAGATGAGGAAGAGGAACCGGAGATACAGACATCGGTCAGACCGGAGAGACAATCTGTAAAAACGCAGACCAGGCCGGGGAGACAGCCTGTTAAAGCACAGACCAGACCGGAGAGACAGTCTGTAAAAACACAGACCAGTGAACCGGTCAGACCGGCACAGCAGGACGTACAGATCGATGATCTGGAATCCAGGCTTGAAAAGGCAATGCAGGAGATTCAGGAGTGAATTGAAAAGGGGTTAACACGTGAGACAGATTTTACAGGGACTCAGAAGAGCACTGACCGGTTTGTCCCTG
Organism: uncultured Lachnospiraceae bacterium; assembly: GCA_945827805.1. GTDB lineage: Bacteria > Bacillota > Clostridia > Lachnospirales > Lachnospiraceae > UBA11957. The sequence continues at coordinate 45,336 of CALZOU010000001.1, read as the reverse complement.
CCGCAGGATGTAGGGATCATAGATCTGGTACAGGTTCTTCTGATCGCAGTGGTGGTATATTATTTTATCCTGTGGATCAAGCAGACCAGAGCATATACACTGTTTAAGGGAATCATTCTGATCGGTGTTGTTGTGCTGGTGGCGCAGATCACCGGAATGGAGACGATCCTTTGGATTTTTAAAAATGTCAGTACAGTAATCCTTGTTGCACTGGTGGTTATTTTTCAGCCGGAGCTTCGAAAGATGCTGGAACAGCTGGGCGAAAAAAATACGTTTTCCATGCTCGGTGTTTTGAACCGGGAAAAAGACGGTGTAGTCCGCGTCAGTGATACTTCCATTGAAGAACTGGTGCGAGCATGTTTTGAGATGGGGGCGGTCAAAACGGGTGCCCTGATCGTATTGGAACGGGATATTGTGCTGTCTGAATACGAAAAGACAGGTATTGAGATAGACTCTCTGATCAGCAGTCAGCTGCTGATCAATATATTCGAACATAATACGCCGCTGCATGACGGCGCGGTGCTGATCCGCAACGACAGGATCCAGGCAGCTACCTGCTATCTGCCGCTGTCGGATAATCTTTCTCTGAATAAGAATCTTGGTACAAGACACAGAGCCGCGGTAGGTATCAGCGAGGTATCCGATGCCCTGACCATCATCGTATCGGAGGAAACAGGATACGTGTCGTATGCTCAGAAAGGCCGGATACGCACAAATGTGACACCGGCGGAGCTGAAGGAACAGCTGAAGGCACTCCAGACGGACAGCTATGCTGTGGAAAAGAAACGCAGAAACCGGAAAGGACGTGACGGAGTTGAAACAGAGGCTTAAAAACAACTGGACATTGAAACTGGCATCCGTAGCCATAGCCTTTTTGATCTGGCTTGTGGTCGGCAACATCAATGATCCCATAATTCAAAAGGTATACAGTAATGTAAAAGTAAATATAACCAATGGCTCCTATATAGAGAGCCGCGGCATGACGTACCGGCTGGACAGCAATTATCAGACCGTCAGTGTTACGCTTCGGGGCAATTCCTCCAAGGTGACAAAACGCAATGATGATATTGTGGTGGAAGCGGATCTGACCCAGATCGTGGATATGGATTCCACACCGGTCATGGTCCCGGTGACAGTCAAGTGCAAAGATATTTCCGCGGAAAATATTACGGTTTCCCCCATAACCATACCCATAGAGATCGAAGAGCGGGAGACAAAGGATTTCATGATCGCGGTAAACTATGGCGACAGTGTTCCCGGTGCCGGTTATGAAGTCGGAAAGATCTATGCAAATCCGGAGAAAATCAGTGTCAGCGGTCCCGAATCCATCATCGATAAGATTGATCGTGTGGTGGCAAATGTCAGCGTAGAAGGTATGACAGTCAACAGCTCCAAAAAAGCAAATCTGATTATTTATGATAAGAATCAGGAGATCATGTCGGATAAGGAGATGCAGTACCTGACCTTCGATATCGGCGATTCAAAGGTGGATGTTTATGTGGAATTGTGGAGTACAGTGAGTGGAGTCACCTTTACCTGTGATCCCAAAGGAACACCGGCAAACGGTTATGCAGTGTCTAAGATCGTGACAACACCCAGTGAGATATCGCTGGCCGGCACAGAAGAAGCCCTGGAAACACTGAAAAAGAACGGTAACCAGATTGAGATCCCGTCTCGTCTGGTAGATATAGGCAATGCCAGAGAAACGGTAGAGTGCAAGATCGATCTGGCAGAGATACTGCCAAGCGGAACAAAAACGGTGTCCAATCAGGCAGAATCCATTATCGTGGAGGTGGGGATCCTGCCTCTGGGAAGCAAGCAGATATCCCTTCCCACCCAGAACATACAGGCGCTGAATCTGACCGGAGAGCTGCAGACTGTATTTACCGATACAGCCCTGACCGTAACCGTGCGGGGGAAGGAGGAAGACTTGAAAAATGTCACCGCTGCCTCCATCAAAGCGTCTATAGACTGCAGTGGTCTGGATGAGGGAACCTATAATCTGCCGGTAACCATTACCCTGCCAAATAATATTACGCTGCTTTCCGAGATAACTGCCAATGTACAGCTGGTATCTCTGGAACAGAAAAAAACAGCAGCAGAATGATAGGAAGAACAAATGAAAAGCAAAAAAATCGTCATCAACAACCCAAATGGACTGGATCTGGATCTGGCCGGTATTGTGTGTAAAAAAGCAGTACAGTACAAATCATTGATAACCTTCGCCTACAGAGACGGTACTGCAAACGCCAAAAGCGTTCTCAGTGTGCTTGGCTCATGTGTAAGAGGCGGAGACGAAATCGAACTTTTCTGCGATGGTGTAGATGAAGACGAAGCCATCGCAGCCATCACAGCCCTGCTCACCCCGGGGAAGTGAGGTGCTGATACAGGGATGTTGTGTGCGGATGGCTCTGTTTCATCCCTACACAACATCTCTTTTCATTATATTTTTAAGATGTTTTCTCAGATTGTTTATAAACTGGTAAGATTCGCTATATTTACAAAGTATAGCGGATTTGCTATCATAAGACGAAGAAAAGAACCCTGAACCCTGCACTGAAAGATGCGGGAAACAACTGTTCAGAACAGACCGTATCACTTGCTGTACAGATACCAGGGAACGCAGGAGGACAGTAAATGTCGGAAGACAAAATACAGGATCAGAATACAACAAATAAAGAAGATACATACGAAAAAGTCTGTATGCTCTGCCGCAGACCGGAGAGTAAGGTAAAAAGTATGATCTCTTTGCCAAATAATATCTGTATCTGCACAGACTGCATGCAGAAGAGCTTTGATTCCATGAACAACAGCAGCATCAATTACAATGATCTGCTGGCAGGAATGCAGAGCTTTCCCATGATGGACTTTAGCAATGTTACCAACCAGGTACCCGAAAGACAGCGGCTTAAAAAGAAAAAACCAAAGAATGAGCCGAAAGCTGCCTTCGATATTCGTAAGCTGCCGGCTCCCCATAAGATCAAAGCCGGACTGGATGAGTATGTGATCGGTCAGGAACATGCCAAAAAAGCCATATCTGTGGCTGTATATAACCATTATAAGAGAATTAACGCGGATACATCCGACGGTGTGGAGATCGAGAAATCCAATATGCTGATGATCGGTCCTACCGGAAGCGGAAAAACTTATCTGGTACAGACTCTGGCCAGACTCCTGGATGTGCCGCTGGCACTGACCGACGCCACCTCCCTGACGGAAGCGGGCTATATCGGCGATGACATTGAGAGCGTGGTATCCAAGCTTCTGGCTGCCGCAGACAACGATGTGGAGCGTGCAGAGCACGGCATTATCTTTATTGACGAGATCGACAAGATCGCCAAAAAGAAAAATACCAATCAGAGAGATGTGAGCGGAGAAGCAGTACAGCAGGGAATGCTCAAGCTTCTGGAGGGCGCTGATGTGGAGGTGCCGGTAGGTGCCAATTCCAAAAATGCCATGGTGCCCCTCACTACCGTCAACACCAGAAATATCCTCTTTATCTGCGCCGGCGCTTTTCCGGATCTTGAGGGCATCGTGAAAAACAGGCTGAATAAGCAGGCCTCCATTGGTTTTAATGCTGATCTCAAAGATAAGTACGATAATGATAAGAATATCCTGGATAAAGTAGCTGTGGAGGATCTGCGGGAATTTGGTATGATTCCTGAATTTCTGGGACGTCTGCCGGTGATCTTTACCCTCCAGGGACTGACAAAGGATATGCTGGTGGAGATCCTCAAAAAACCCAAAAACGCCATTGTTAAGCAGTACCAGAAGCTTCTGGCTATGGATGAGGTAAACCTGGTATTTGAAGATGAGGCCCTGGGAGAGATCGCGGCGAGAGCTCTTGAGAAAGATACAGGGGCAAGAGCGCTTCGGGCTATCATTGAAGAATTTATGCTGGATATCATGTTTGAGATTCCAAAGGATTCTTCCATTGGCGAGGTTGTGATCACAAAAGAGTATGTGACAAAGACCGGCGGACCAAGAATACTGATGCGCGGTCAGGAAACCATGTATCTGGAAAATAAGCAGTAACAATATTTTCGAATTATATCTGTGAAGGTACTGAACAGATACAAATTTTACACAGTTATGTATAAAACAGCAATAACCTGTCCATAATGATAAGAAAGGATGAAATGATATGTTTGAAGATGTTTTAAGCAAACTCAAAAAGAATTTTGGAGAAACTGCAGAAGTGATCGGCAAGAAGACAGAGAATTTTGTAGAAATTCAGAAGCTGAAAAGTCAGATCCATACGGCAAATCATGAAATAGCTCAGAATTACGAAGAAATGGGTGAAATGATCTACAGAAGATACCAGCAGGGCGAGACTCTGGATGCTGAACTGACAGCAATTTGCGAGGACATCACCGAGCTGAAGGCAGAAGTTGCTTCCTGCAAGGACGAGATCGGTCAGTATCGCGGAGAAAGCACCTGCCCGGAATGTGGAGCATCTGTTCCGGCAAATGCGGCTTTCTGTATGAAATGCGGAGCGCCGATGCCGGTATGTGAAGCTGAGTTTGCAGAGGGAGAAGTAGTAAATCCGTCTGATGCCGATGAAGACGAGGTAAAGGCTGCTAAAGAAGTGGCAGAGGAAAAAGCCGGAGAAGATGACTTTGAAGAAGAGTCCTCTGAAGAGGCGGATTCCGAAGAAACAAAGACTGAGGAATAAGCATGAGCAGAGCAAAGACGCTGTCAGCAGTGCTGGCCCTGTATGCCGGTGATGAAGCAGTAAAAAAGTACATGATGCATCACCTGAAAGACGGCGAGGAAAAACCTGTGCTGGGCGGGAAGGCTGTGCTTCACAGACTGGAGAATCCGGGCGCAGCCATGGGCATTGGCAAAGAACATCAGAAGCTTCTCAATATCTCTGTGGGCGCGATGCTGGGAGTTCTGTCCATCCGCCTGTTTCAGGCAGAGAAGAAGGGCAGCAAAGCAGAGAAGGCGGCATTGAGCCTTCTGCTGGCAGGAGGTCTGGGGAATCTTACAGACCGCGTCTGTCAGGGGCATGTGGATGATTATATTCGTATTCCCTGCAGGCAGGAAAAGCTCAGCCGGATCGTTTTTAATCTTGCCGATGTCTTTATAGCTGTCGGAACCGGTTTGACGGTTATTTCAGCTCTGAAAAATACAACGGATTGTAAATAGGTGACAGAGGCTTTTGCCAAGGCGGATACTTTGGCGGGAGCCTTTTGTTGTTATAAAGCAAAAAGAGGAAAAAGAATGTCTCGAAATAAAACAAAAAACAGAAAAAGCAAAGTCCGCAAAAAGAAAAAAAGCGGACTGGGGAAACTTCTGCTTCGCCTGATCCTGCTGCTGATGTTTCTGGGACTGGGAACAGGCATCGGTCTGGTGGTGTTTGCCGCCTGCAATGCGCCGGATGTGGATGCTCTTGATGTGACACCCAGCGGATTTCGTACAGAGATCCTGGACGAACAGGGAAAGACCACACGTATCCTTGCCGGGGAGGGGGCCAACCGCGTGTACGTGACCCTGGATAGGGTGCCAAAGGAGCTGCAGGATGCCTTTATCGCCATTGAGGATGAACGGTTTTATACACATCATGGCATTGATGTGAAAGGTATTGCCAGGGCGGCGGTAAAAGGGGTTCTGAACGGATTCCATTTTTCTGAAGGAGCCAGTACGATCACCCAGCAGCTTCTCAAGAACAATGTGTTTACCGCCTGGATCAGTGAACAGACCTTTGCGGACAAGATGACACGCAAACTGCAGGAGCAGTATCTGGCCGTACGGCTGGAACAGAAAGAATCCAAGGAATGGATCCTGGAAAACTATCTCAACACCATCAATCTGGGCAGTGGCTGCTGGGGGATCCAGGCCGCTTCCATGCAGTATTTTGGTAAGGAGGTTTCGGAACTTTCGCTCTCGGAATGCAGCGTGCTTGCCGGTATTACCAAAAATCCTTCTGGGTACAACCCTCTGAAACATCCGGAAAAATGCCGTGACAGACAGCTGCTGGTACTGTCCGCCATGCTGGAACAGGGGTATATCATGCAGGAAGAATATGAAAAGGCAAAAAATGACGATGTATTTGACCGTATTCAGGAGCAAAACGCAAACAGAGATCAGAGCACTGTGCTGAGCTACTATGAGGATGCCTTGCTTTTGCAGATCGTAGAGGATCTCCAGATGGAGAAAAAATGCACGGAGGATGAGGCTTGGCAGATGATCTATCGTGGTGGCCTGACAATACGATCCTGTGAAAATAAAGAACTGCAGTCCATTGTGGAGGAGGAGATCAATAACGAAGAGAACTATGCTTCCGATGCTCAGGCTTCTGTCGTTGTGATGGATCCCCATACAGGACAGGTCAGGGCAATTGCGGGAGGAAGGGGAGAAAAGACCGCCAGCCTGGTGCTCAACAGAGCTACAGACAGCGAGAGACAGCCGGGATCCACATTTAAAATTCCCGGAGAGTACGCGGCGGCACTGGAGACTGGGGCATATACGCTGGGAACGGTGGTGGACGATGCTCCGTACACCTATTCAGACGGGACCACTGTGCGCAATGCCAGTGGCAAATATAACGGTCAGACCACGATCAGGGAAGCCATTTCCGATTCCCTGAATATTCCGGCCGTAAAGGTGCTGCAGGATGTGGGTGTTGATACAGTGTGGAACACACTGAAAGACTTTGGCTTCAGGACACTGACCGTGGATGACAAGGTTGAATCCCTTGCCCTCGGCGGCACCCATAACGGTGTGACAAACATCCAGCTGACCGCAGCCTACGGCGCGCTGGCAGCCGGCGGAGAATACCATAAACCCATATTTTATACAGAAGTGGTGGATCAGGACAACAATGTGCTTCTTTCGGCTTCTGAGGAGGGCAGACAGGTGATCAGTAAAGAGAATGCCCTTCTTCTGACGCTGGCCATGGAAGACGTGTTAAAGAGCGGTACAGGACGGAAGGCATACTTTGACGGAATGTCCCTGGCAGGAAAGACCGGTACCACTACGGATAAAAAAGACCTGTGGTTTGTCGGTTACTCGCCATATTATGTGTGTGGCGTGTGGGGCGGATACGATGATTACCGTGAACAGACAGAGAGTGATTATGTCAAATATCTGTGGAAAAATATCATGCGCCGTACCCATGAAAATCTAAGCAATCCGGGATTTTCCGGAACAGAGAGCCTTACGGCCTGTGAAATCTGTACAAAATGCGGTAACCGTGCCACAGGCCAGTTATGTAACAGCTCTCTGCAGGGAAATATGACGGCCAGAGAGTATTATATACCGGGGACAGCTCCCACAAAATACTGTGACTGTCATGAAGCGGTAAACATCTGTACAGCCTCCGGAAAGAAGGCAGGAGAGTATTGCCCCACAGAGGATATCACCGTGAAAATCTATCTGAAGCAGGGCACAGAGGGAACCGCCGATGAAAACTATGTATTACCCGACAGCCTGAAAAACAGCACCTGTGATCAGCATAAGAGCTGGTGGGACCGCTGGTTCGGAAACGGAGAGGAACCGGAAAATGGTGAAGAAAATACACCTTCTGCGGATGAAAAACCAGTTGAAAAACCGGACGAACCCGCCCCCGAACCCGAAGAAGATCAGACCCAGCAGCTTCCCCTGTTCCCACACTCAAAAAAGGTCCACTGGACCTTTTTTTCATATGCATGGCAACAAAAAAACAGCCCCCTCACGGGACTGCAAAAAAAAGAGTGCAGAAGGTGGGACTTGAACCCACACGGTCTTAACGACCACAGGCACCTGAAGCCTGCGCGTCTGCCAATTCCGCCACTCCTGCACGTTCCTGCCAATTGCTCTCGCAATCAACAAAATGAATTATACAGATGGAATCCACAAAAGTCAATACAAAAATCAATTTTTTTTGTATTTCAAAAATACAATTTAGGATCCGCCTGCAAAGAAAATGTACTGTAAAAAATGCTTAAATAATTCTTAGGATTTGCTAAAGAACGTTGATTTTTCAAAAAATGGTATTATAATGCGTTTAGTTAGAATACTTATAGAGAAATGGAGGTTCGTTTATGCGTTGGCTTAAATCCTTTGCACAGAAATATCCTCACTGGCGTCTGTTTTTATACTGGCCGGTGTTTGGTCTTTTATTCCTTCTGGCAGAACGCGGAAATCTTTCGGCTACATATTATCAGATGCACTGCGCACTGGATGATAAGATTCCTTTCTGTGAGTTGTTTTTGCTGCCCTACCTTTTCTGGTTCGTTTATCTGATCGGCATGCATATTTACCTGTTTTTTACAGATGGAGAAGAATTTACAAGCTTCATGCGTTTTATTATCCTGACATACTCAGCGGGACTGATCATGTTTTATCTGTTTCCCACCTGTCAGACATTACGTCCAGCTGTATTCGAAAGAGATAATATCCTGACACAGTTCATGGCCGGCTTTTATCAGTTTGATACAAATACCAATGTCTGTCCGTCACTGCATGTGGTGGGAGCCCTGGCAGTTACTTTTGCGGGGCTGCATAATCCACGGCTGAAATCCTTCTTCTGGAAGTTCTTTTTTATCAGCCAGGGAATCCTGATCAGTATCTCTACTGTTTTTGTCAAACAGCACTCCGTACTGGACGTAGTCGCAGGGCTGCTGATCTCCGCAGGCGCCTGGTATCTGGTGTACGGCAGAGAGAGTATACAGGAACTGCAGCACGCACTGCGTTCCAATACATGATGTACCGTGAATTATACGACGAATTTTTTCAGTTGTACTAATTTTATTTATTTTTCAAAAAAGTGTTGACAATTAAACCGTACCTATGTATAATAACGCTTGTCAGTTGCGAAAGCGATTGACAAGAACGTGCAGGAGTGGCGGAATTGGCAGACGCGCAGGCTTCAGGTGCCTGTGGTCGTTAAGACCGTGTGGGTTCAAGTCCCACCTTCTGCACTCTTTTTTTTGCAGTCCCGTGAGGGGGCTGTTTTTTTGTTGCCATGCATATGAAAAAAAGGTCCAGTGGACCTTTTTTGAGTGTGGGGGGACGGGGAAGCAGAAATTCGGCAGGCTTCTCGTATGTATAGAACCCCCGTGCTCCTACTGCGCCCGTTCGCTGCTGAACCCTCAAAACCTAAATATTATCTTCCGATAGCCTCGCAGAACGTCCCCTTCACATCACTCCAGTTCTCCTCCGCATAAGCAATCAGCTTCTCACCCTGCTCCAGAGACATCTCCGGGAACATCAGATACAGACTGTGAGATCCATACTTTTTCACCAGACGATCACAGTTTCTGATCCAGTCCTCAAACTCACCGGTATAAACCTTGATCCACAGAGATTTTCCTGCCGCAATAGCCTTATCGTAGATCACATCCCAGTCCTCCAGAGTGCCATCCGGGCCGGCATCACCGCTGGTCCACTGCAGCGCATCGATACCATTGATCTCCATCAGGGCATCCATATGACGGATACATTCTTTGCCGTCCAGATGATAGAGAACATGATCCGCATGTTTCGCCTGCTCGATCAGAGAAGGCTGGATAAACTCGCGGAAAGTATCCGGTCCGATCATGGCAGAGGAGTCACACTGCAGTTTCACAGTTTTTCCCGGACCCCATACCTGAAAAACGGTGTAAGCGTTGCCGCCCTCATCATCCTTAACGATATCATAGAAACGGTTAAAATACTCATAATACAGATTGGTAACCTGCTCTACACGCTCATGGATGGTATCTTCCTCATCCATCAGATCGTACATGATCTCCTGGGCACCGCGCATGGAAGCCAGTGTATCGATATTTTCCATCAGATCCGGCATATCCACATAGAAATCATCACCGGCCAGCTCTTTACAGGCTCTTGCCAGCTCGATATGTTTCCTGAACCATTTGTTGTCCGGATCAAATTTAAACTCCGGCACATCCTCCCAATCCTCCAGACAGGGGATGAACCAGATGGTATCCTCGTTAAAGCCTATATCACATCCGAGATAAGCAGCCAGAGAACCGGGACCAAAATCGATATTCAGGTTCGGAAAGCTCTCGCCAAGGAATTCATGATGCTCGCAGAAATAACGGTAGCGGGCAACCATACGCTCTGCATTCTGATATTTGTCCTCCATATCCTTCCACAGAAGCTCCTGAGGCAGATCATAGTAGCGTCCCTGACAGATCTGTTCCTTATAGCTGTCGGTGGCCGGTGTGCCGTCATAGAACTGTTCAATATCCGGTTTGCGGCAGATCACATGCATCAGCGGTCTGCCCGTATTGCAGTGATTCCAGTAGTTTGTCCATTTTTCCTTACATTTTTCCCAGTCTTTTTTATAGCGGCTGTTTGCCAGATTCATAGTATTGACCCTCCAGAAAATATACAATGTTTATGGGTTCATCATACGAAAAAAAACGGAGATTTTCTTCCGAAAATTCCGCTTTTTTGTGTATTATTTTCCGCTTTTTATTTATCGGTTCTGGCGCTGGGCGTAGTGCCGGTGTATTTTTTGTACATCCGGTAAAAGTTGGACATATTCCGGAAACCGCAGGCCATGGCTACATCGATCACACTTGAATTAGTGTCATGCAGCATATCCTGAGCCTTTTTGATCCTGAGTCCATTCAGGTAATCACTGAAATTCTGCCCCGTAACTTTTTTGAAATACTGAGAAAAATAATTGGGGCTCATATAAGCCATTTCCGCCGCATCCGCCAGAGTCAGATGCTCAGCATAATTCTGGTTGATGTATTCAAAGACATTAGACAGCCGCTTCATTTCCAAAGCCTTTCGGGACAGGAGACGATCCGATTTGCTGCTGTCCTGAGAGTGGCGGATCAGCAGGGTAAGGATCTTTAAAATATTGGCCTTGATCATCAGCTGATAGCCTACGGTATGGCGGTTTTCCTCATCAGAGATCTCCTTGAGCAGCTGGTAGATATCCCGGGTGACCTGTTCGGAAGCGGGAAGCACATTTTTAAAATTAGTGCCCCGTTTCAGAAAGGGCTCCAGATAATCATAATCCAGCAGAGCAAACCCGTTGGCGATGAGCTCCGGCTGAAACACCATGACGATCAGTTCCAGCGAGTCCCGGACTTCCCAGCCGTGGGGTTCGATATTGTTAAACAGAATGATGTCACCGTCCGATACCGTATAGATCTGACCATTGACAAAATACTGTCCCTGCCCGTGCAGGATATAGGTGATCTCAAAGCAGGAATGCCAGTGAAAATGATCGGGACAGTTATCCGCTGCAGTCAGCGTCCGGTGCTCGATCTGAAAAGGAAAAGCCGGCGACAGCGGGATCTCTGACTTTGTGATGATCATTGGTCAGCTCCTTCGTCAGACTGTTCTTCAGACATTTCCGCGACTGCGCATTCATCGGCTTCTTCCGGAATATAGTGGGCAAAGATCCGGTGAAACAGCATGCCGTTAATGTAGGCTACTCCGGAGAACCAGAGCATCATCATCAACAGAATCTCCAGGGACAGCATCTGTGTCAGGAACAAAACAGCCAGTACCGGTGAAAGATTCAGTACAACGATGATCAAAGTAAAGGGCAGATGACGGATACCCATCAGCAGGGCGTTTGTCATGGTGTTTTTGATCGTGTTCTCGAATTTAGAAAAAAGCGGGAACGTATAGGAAAATACGATCATCCAGATCAGCAGGGCAAAAAAGCATATGCAGCGGAAAACATTGGAGACAGTGGCATTTCCCATCATCGGCACGATGTACAGATCAGTACAGAGCAGGATACCGATGACCAGAAGGATCAGCCAGGCCGGTGTTGCCTTACGGAAATTTTCTTTAAAAGCCTTGAAAAATCCCCGGATAGCATAGCTTTCTTCGTTTTTGGACATTTTCATGACCTGATAGTATAAGGCTGATGTGGCAGCTCCGATGGTAAAAATGGGCAGACAGCAGATGACGTACAGAATATTCAGAATAACGATATCTGCCAGACGGCTCAGAAAGGTCATAATGGGACTGTCAATATTAAAAAGGCTATTCATAGTTACAGATTCCTCCCTTATCGTACTGGATAACAGTATAGCATAGGCAGGGCATTAGGGGAAAAAGTTTTTATTTTTTCATAAAACTTTTAGAGACGGGACATGCCGCAGTGACGCACAGTCTGCTATAATATACACAACATTGTCTGGATAAAAAACTACAGCCGGACAGGGCTGGTTTGGAGGACCATATGTGTGCGTTTATTACCTTTAAAGATGTCTGCAAATATTATCAGAATGGAGAGACAAAGATCGCAGCGGCGGATCATGTCTGTTTTGAAGCCGAAAAAGGAGAACTGGTGGTCATCGTGGGACCGAGCGGTGCGGGAAAGACCACGGTCTTAAATATTCTTGGCGGAATGGATGACTGCGATGAGGGCGAGATCTGGATCGACGGCAGCAACATTGCCGGATTGAAAGCCAGACAGCTGACTACATATCGCCGTAAGGACGTAGGATTTGTCTTCCAGTTTTACAATCTTGTACAGAATCTGACAGCAAAGGAAAATGTGGAGCTGGCTTCAGAGATCTGCGACCACCCCCTTCCGGCGGATCAGGTGCTGGCACAGGTGGGGCTGAAGGACAGGATGCAGAATTTTCCGGCTCAGCTATCAGGAGGAGAGCAGCAGAGAGTATCCATTGCCCGGGCCCTCGCCAAAAATCCGAAACTGCTTCTCTGCGATGAACCCACGGGAGCGCTGGACTATGTGACCGGAAAGCAGATCCTGAAGCTTTTATATGATACCTGCAAAGAGACCGGAAAGACAGTGTTTATCATTACGCATAATCAGGCGATCTGTCCCATGGCAGACCGGGTGATCCGGATCAAAAACGGCAGAGTGCAGGATATGCAGACAAATCTTCATCCGGTGAGCGCGGATGAGATCGAATGGTAGAAAATTGTGGGAAGTGTTCAGTACAGGCCGGATCACTTGATGATGAGGCAGTAAGAACAAGGGGAAAAAGCGATGAAAAAAAATTACTGGAAAATGGTTTTTCGGACGGTCAAAGGCAGTTTCAGCCGCTTTCTGGCCATTTTTCTGATCACAGCGCTGGGCGTGGGATTTCTGGTAGGCCTTCTTTGTACATCACCGGACATTCGTTCTTCCGTAGATGGTTATTATGACGAACATAATTTGTTTGATCTGGACATAAAAGGTACTATGGGATTGACCGCAGAGGATCAGCAGGCCATGGAAGAACGCCCTGAGGTGGAGGCGGTGACCGGTATATATCAGAAGGATGTATTGGCGGACAATCCGGATGGGCAGAGTCAGGTGGCCAGGCTGCATGCCGGAGATTATGCCGGGGAAGCCGAAAATATGGTCAACACACCGACCCTGGAGGAGGGAAGATTTCCCGAAAAAGCCGGAGAATGCGTGCTGTTAAAGACGCCCACCTTCAGCGGCAGCTTCACTATAGGCGACAGGATACAGCTGCAGCCGGAGACAGACGACGAAGAGCTGTATGTGGAGACATCACTTGAGATCGTAGGTATTGCCACATCACCTTTGTACACCGCTCTGGAAAACGTGACTTCCTCCGTGGGAAATGGCATTGTGTCACTGTTTCTTCTGGTGGACAGAGAAGAACTGGATACGGATTTGTATACGGACTTGTACGTAACCCTGCGTGATGCCAAAGAACAGTTTGCCTTTGGAAAAGAGTATGAGACTCTGGTTAATGCGGACAAAGACAGCCTGAATGATTTTGGAAAAGAGCGGGCTGCCATCCGGGATCAGAATATCCGTCAGGAAGCAGAGGATAAGCTTGCGGATGCCGAGCAGGAGTATCAGGAGAAAAAGGCAGACACCGAAGCCGAGCTTTTAGATGCCCGAAAAGAGCTGGATGATGCAAAAGCCGAGCTTTTGGACGGTAAAAAAGAGATAGAAGACGGCGAAAAAGAGATTTCCGACGGAAAAAAAGAACTGAAAGAGGCAAAAGAGAAGCTGGACAGCAGCAAAAAACAGCTGGACAGTGCCAAGAAAAAACTGGATGCGTCAGCGCCTGAAATCAAAAAGATAAAGAATACGCTGAAAAATAAAGACAGTATCGAGAATGCAAGAAAACAGGTGGCTGCCTACGATGAAGGTACAGAAAGTATCGAGGCTGCCCGGACACAGCTTTCACAGCAGCAGGCCCAGCTGGAACAAAGCAAGGCAGAACTGGAACAGCAGAAACAGGCTTATCAGGCAGCTGAGGCAGCAGGGGCAGCCCCGGAAGAACTTGCGGCCTACGCTCAGGCCATTGCAGAGGGTGAGGCCAGGCTGGAGGCTTTTTCACAGCAGCTTTCAGCGGCCACCCAGGAGCTTGACCGCAATCAGGCAGAACTTTCGGCATCTGCTGCATCCGTGGAACAGGCCAGAGAAAAGATTGCTGAATGGGACAAAAACTACAATACCATGGTTTCTGCCGTAAATTCTTACGAATCAGCGAAGAAGAAATACGAAAAAGGCAAAAAACAGTATGAGAGCGGTCTCTCTTCCTATAAGAAGGGAATGGAAAAGATAGCGGAAAGTGAAGAAAAGCTCGAAGAGGCAAAGCAGACCTATGCCGATGGCTTAAAAGAATACGAGGATGGAGAGGCAGAATATGTCGACGGCAGGAAAGAGGCGGATGAGGCCTACGCCGAGGCAGAGGAGAAGATTGAGGATGCCCGGAAAGAGATCAATGAGCTTGAAGCCAGTGAGTGGTATATCCTGAAAAGAAATACGAATCCTTCTTACGTCAGCATTGATGGCAACTCCGATAAAGTAGCAGCGCTGGCAAAAGTATTTCCCATCTTCTTTTTCCTGGTAGCTGCATTGGTGGCGCTGACCACCATGACCCGTATGGTGGAGGAAGAAAGGGTACAGATCGGTACGATGAAAGCGCTGGGATATTCCAAAGGCGCGATTCTTTTGAAATATCTGCTTTATGCGGGAACAGCGGGAATCCTCGGCAGTGTGGCCGGTATCCTGATCGGTCAGGTACTGTTTCCCACAGTTTTGTGGAATGCTTACAGCATGATGTACAGCTTCCCTATGGTAAAAACACCTTTTCTTCCGATGTATGCCCTTCCGGCGGCTATCGCAGCGGTACTCAGTGTTATTGTGGCAACCATCAGTGCCTGCGGCAGCATTCTGAAAGAATGTCCCTCCCGGCTGATGCTTCCGAAAGCACCGAAAGCCGGCAAGAGAATATGGCTGGAGTACATAAAACCGGTATGGTCCCGGATGCGTTTCACCCATAAGGTGACGGCAAGAAACATGTTCCGGTACAAAAAACGCCTGTGCATGACGCTTGTAGGTATAGCCGGCTGTACGGCTCTTCTGGTTACCGGCTTCGGTATCCGGGATTCCATCAGCGACATCGTGGAAATCCAGTATGAGCAGCTGCAGAAATATGGCCTGTCGGTAGGATTTTCAGACGATGCCACTGAGCAGGAGAAACAGGAAGTAACTTCTTATCTGGATACGCTGGAAGCCTCCTACACGGCACTGCATATGGAGCAGGGAAAAGCTATCATCGGAGATCAGCAGGAAGATGTATATCTGGATGTGCCGGAGGATGCAGCCGCATTTACCTCCTTTATGACCTTCCGGGACAGAAAAACCCAGGAAACCGTGCCCTTTGACGATAACAGCGTGCTTCTGACGGAAAAACTGGCCAGTACGCTGGATGTACATCCGGGAGATACTGTCACCATCGAAAACGGAGATGAGAAGAGATTTTCCGTAGAGGTGACCGGTATTGTGGAAAACTACGTGCGGGCCTTTGTGTATATCGGAAGAAATGCCTACCGGGAGGCGGTGGGAGAAGACGCTGATTTCACTACTCTGGCAGTTCTGTGTGATGTTCCGGCAAGCGAAGAGGATCAGGTGATCATCGCACTGCATCAGTTTTCCTGTGTCGGATCAGCCAATTTTATGACCGCATCCATTCAGTCCTTTGAAAATATGCTCAGTAAGATAGATTTTATTGTAATCGTGCTGATTATATGTGCCGCAATCCTGGCATTTGTGGTATTATATAATCTGACCAATATCAATATCAGTGAACGGCAGCGGGAGATCGCCACTATAAAGGTGCTGGGCTTTTATGCCGGCGAGGTGGATGCCTATATTTTCCGGGAAACATTTTTGCTTTCCCTGCTGGGCGCAGTATGCGGACTTTTTGTGGGCACGGCCCTGCACAGATTTGTGGTGGTGACGGTGGAAGTATCCAATATTATGTTTGGCCGAAGCATTTATCCGCTGAGCTATCTGTTTTCACTGGTTCTGACGCTTTTGTTTACCATTCTGGTCTGCCTGGCGCTGAGCCGCAGGCTCAAAAAGATCAGCATGGTAGAAAGCCTGAAGTCGGTGGATTGATTTTTATCGGTATAGCCGATTTTCATGAGTTGCGAATTGTATGTGTGAAGGTACTGAACAGATACGATCAATCATGTAACTGCGAAGATATTGGACAGAAACAAGCAATTTTATAACTATACAGGAGGAACATCATGAGAGTAACAGACGCGATCACCTACATCGGTGTCAATGACCATCAGGTAGACCTGTTTGAAGGACAGTATAAGGTGCCGAACGGTATGTCCTACAATTCCTATCTGATCATGGATGAGCAGACTGCGGTCATGGATACCGTAGATATCCATTTTACAGAGCAGTGGTTTGCCAATATGGACAAAGCGCTGAATGGACGTCAGCCGGATTATCTGATCGTTCAGCATATGGAGCCGGATCACTCCGCAAATATCCAGAATTTTGCCGAGCGTTATCCTCAGGCTACCATCGTGGCCAATGCTCAGATCTTTGGCATGATCGAGAACTATTTTGACATTGATTTAAGCGGCCGCAAAAAAGTTGTGGATAATGGCGAGACACTGAAACTGGGACGCCACGAGCTGACCTTTGTGTTTGCACCCATGGTACACTGGCCGGAGGTTATGGTGACTTATGACAGTACAGATAAAGTGCTGTTTTCCGCGGACGGTTTCGGTAAATTTGGTGCGCTGGATGTGGATGAGCCCTGGGATGATGAAGCCAGACGGTATTTTATCGGTATCGTAGGTAAGTACGGCAAACCGGTACAGGATCTGCTGGCTGTGGCCGGTGGTCTCGATATCCAGGTGATCTGTCCGCTGCACGGACCGGTGCTGACCACTGATCTGGGCCATTATATCGGTCTGTACGATACCTGGTCCTCCTACCGTCCGGAGGAAGAGGGCATCATGATCGCCTATACTTCCGTATACGGTCATACGAAACAGGCTGTAGAGAAGCTGGCCACCATGCTGTTTCAGAGAGGCTGTCCGAAGGTCATCGTTCACGATCTGGCCAGAGATGATATGTCCGTGTGCGTTGCCGATGCCTTCCGCTACAGCAAGCTGATCCTGGCTACAACCACTTATAATGGAGAGATCTTCCCCTTCATGAGAGATTTTATCAGCCATCTGACAGAAAGAAATTATCAGAACCGCACCATCGGTCTGGTGGAGAACGGTTCCTGGGCTCCCCAGGCAGCCAAGATCATGAAGGAAGCCTTCAAAGACAGTGAAAAAATCATCTGGTGCAGCAAGACTGTGTCCATCATGTCTGCCATGAAGGAGAAAAATATCGAAGAGATGCAGGCTATGGCGGATGAAATGTGTCGTGAATATGTGGCGCAGGATGACGCACTGGCCAATAAACAGGATACCACCGCACTGTTCAAGCTGGGTTACGGCCTGTATGTGGTAACTACCCACGATGACGGCAAGGATAACGGCCTGATCGTCAATACCGTAAGCCAGGTGGCAGAGAATCCGGTGCGCATAGCTGTTAACATCAATAAAGCCAACTATTCCCATGAAATTGTGAAAAAGACAGGAAAGCTCAATGTGAACTGCCTGTCCGTGGACGCGCCGTTCTCTGTATTCAAGACCTTTGGTATGCAGAGCGGACGCAACGTGGATAAATTTGCCGGTCAGAAAGTATGCCGCAGTGAAAACGGCCTTGTGTTCCTGCCGAACTACATCAATGCCATGCTGTCTCTGGAAGTAGTAC
Source organism: uncultured Lachnospiraceae bacterium (assembly GCA_945827805.1). Classification (GTDB taxonomy): domain Bacteria; phylum Bacillota; class Clostridia; order Lachnospirales; family Lachnospiraceae; genus UBA11957. The sequence goes on along the minus strand of CALZOU010000001.1, from coordinate 27,350 downwards.
AGTATGTGGATCTGGGAAGTCACGGCATGTTTATCTGTGAAGTCCGTGAATCCCGCACCATGTCCGACCGGGATACCATGACCTACACTTATTATCAGCAGAATGTGAAGCCGAAGCCGAAGACAGAAGGAAAGAAAGGCTTTGTCTGCAAGGTGTGCGGTTACATCTACGAGGGAGATACCCTTCCGGAGGACTACATCTGCCCGCTGTGCAAGCATGGGGTGGAGGATTTTGAACCGCTGAAATGATGGAATAGCTCAATAGAGCTATAAAGAAAAATGCAGTAAAGAAGAATGCAGCAAAAACGGTCCTTTCAGGGGCCGTTTTTACTGTCTGGGAGAGACTTCAATTTCACATTGTGTTCTTCTTCAGGACATTGTAGAATGAGAGAAGAACGTTACAGAAACGGTGTTTTACCCACGCGGTGAACACAGATCTCGTCTACCACAGCATTGGTGAAACGATGCTCCAGATAAAAAGCGGCGATATCCGCAATATCCTCCGCCAGGATCATGCCCTCCGGGGAAAGATCCGGCCGGGCCACAGCTACCATGTCAGTATATACCCCGCCGGGGCTGATGACATGGACGCGGATATTTTCTTTGTAAAGCTCTGCTGCCAGTGTTTTGGAAAAACCGACCAGCGCATGTTTGGATGCAGTGTAAGCACTTTGCTGCACATAACCTTTGTGTCCGGTGACAGAAGCAATATTCAGGATGGTGGCACAGTCTGACCGGCGAAGCCAGGGCAGAGCTTCCTGACAGAGAAAGAAAGGCGCCCGGGCGTTCAGCGCAAAAATCGCATCGTATTCTTTCTCAGTGACTTTTTCAAAAGGACAGTTCAGAGCCATTCCGGCATTATTGACCAGCACATCCAGCTGGCCGGTGCGGTGGATGGCTTCTTCCACGCAGGCCCGGAGAAATTCTGTATCGGTGATGTCACCGGCGAAAACAAAGGCTTCACCGCCCTGCTTCTGAATCAGCTCGGCAGTCTCCAGCAATCGTTCTTTTTTACGGCCCACCAGAAGAGGGCGGATACCGTATCCGGAAAATTTAAGGGCAATGGCCCGCCCGATACCGCTTCCGGCACCGGTGATCAGCGCAGTTTTTCCCTGAAATGTATGTTCCATAGTGATCCTCCTGTGGTATATTGTATCTATAGATAGGATTTCGTATTTGAGGACTATTATACCACAGCATCATAGTGTGCAGAAAGATGTTATAGACATCAGAAGATATTATCAAATTAGCTTGTCAATACAATTTGTATTCCACGAGCGCCTAATAAAAAGAAAAGAGGTTGTCAAAAAATGAGTAAAATCGTAATTCTCGGTGCCGGCCATGTGGGATCAGTATGTGCCCTGCAGCTGGCAGCCAGCAGCATATGCGAAGAGGTCGTACTGATCGATATTCTGGAAGAAAAAGCAGCATCACAGGCAAAGGATGTGGCGGATGCCACCGCCTTTATGCCGAGACAGACGAAAGTCCGGGCGGGAAGCTATAGTGATATGGATGATGCCGATATTCTGGTCAATGCGGTAGGCGTTTCCCGCAAGCCGGGGCAGACCAGGCTGGATCTTCTGGATGTGACCATCGATATTATGGATCAGGTCATTGCGCAGATGAAAAAGACACGTTTTCACGGCATTATTATTTCCATTTCCAATCCCTGTGATGTGGTGGCAAATTATTTCCGTGTACACTATGAGTATCCGGCCCAGAAAATCTTTGGCACCGGAACATCGCTGGATACGGCAAGACTTCGCCGGACCATCAGTGAGATGGCGTCAGTGGATATGAAAAGCATCACCTGCTATGCCATGGGTGAACATGGAGATTCTTCCATCGTGCCTGTATCTCAGATTCGTATCGGCGGCGAGAGTCTTAAGCGGCTGCAAAAGGTGTGTCCGGAACGTTTTGGCAGTATTACACGGGAAGTTCTGGAGGAGCGCACACATCAAATCGGCATGGAGATCGTGATCGGCAAAGGTTCTACAGAATTTGGTATCGGTACTGCACTGGCAGATCTGTGTAAGGCGGTTCTCTATGATGAGCATCGGGTATTTCCGGTATCTGCTCTTTTGGAGGGGGAGTATGGACAGGAGGGTCTGATGGTGGGTGTACCTGCCATCATCGGAAAAGATGGTGTGGAGATGATCCTGGAACTGCCGCTGACGGATGAGGAGAAGACAGATTTTGCCGCATCCTGCGATATTGTCAGAACATATAACCATAAGGCAGAAGACAGAACCGTAAAATAAGGATGAATCAATAATTCACATTTTTGCAATATTTCGCAGATTTCGTAGATTATTTTTTCCGGACATGGTAGAATACCTGTATTGCACAAAAGAGAGGAAAAGAGAACTATGAAAAAATTTCTAAGCAGTCTGCCGATGCGGCTTCTGATCTGTGCCGCCCTCGGTATCATTCTGGGACAGTATCTTCCGGAAGTAGCGATGAACTTTGTCGTTACTGTTAAGTACGTTTTGAATCAGCTGATCGTATTCTGCGTTCCGCTGATCATCATCGGATTTATTGCTCCCTCCATTACGAAACTGGGCAACAATGCATCCCGTCTGCTGGGAATCGCTGTTTCTATTGCCTATGTTTCTTCCATCGGTGCAGCATTCTTTGCCTGTGCCAGCGGTTACATTCTGATCCCGCATATTTCTATCGTTTCTGAGGTAGAGGGACTGAAAGAACTGCCTGAAGTGGTATTCCAGCTGAATATTCCGCAGATCATGCCGGTAATGAGTGCACTGGTATTCTCCATGCTGCTGGGTCTGGCTGCTACCTGGACTAAGGCAAAAGTGATCACGGAGGTTCTGGACGAGTTCCAGAAGATCGTTCTGGAGATCGTAACCAAGATCGTTATTCCGCTGCTGCCCATCTTTATCGGCTTCACGTTCTGCTGTCTGTCCTATGAGGGCACTATCACGAAACAGCTGCCGATATTTATTCTGGTGGTAGTGATCGTTATGATCGGTCATTATATCTGGCTGGCTCTGCTGTATGGTATTGCCGGTATTTATGCCGGAAAGAATCCGCTAAATGTGATCAGAAATTATGGCTCTGCCTATCTGACGGCTGTTGGTACAATGTCATCTGCAGCGACACTGGCAGTTGCTCTTCAGTGCGCAAAGAAATCTGAGCCTACACTGAGAGATGATATGGTGGACTTTGGTATTCCGCTGTTTGCCAATATTCATCTGTGCGGTTCTGTACTTACAGAGGTATTCTTCGTTATGATCGTATCCAAGATCCTGTATGGTCATATCCCGTCTGTGGGACAGATGATCCTGTTCTGCCTGCTTCTGGGTATTTTTGCCATCGGTGCTCCGGGTGTTCCGGGCGGTACGGTTATGGCTTCTCTGGGTCTGATCACCGGTGTTCTCGGCTTCGACGAGAGCGGTACGGCCCTGATGCTGACCATCTTTGCTCTGCAGGACAGCTTTGGTACGGCCTGCAATGTTACCGGTGACGGTGCGCTGACACTGATGCTTACCGGTTATGTGGAGAAGCATAAGCTGGGGATGCAGAGGAATCTTATGGCTGAATAAAAAAGATTGAAATATTAGATGGTGAAAGCGCCGTGGCCGTCCGTCAGGCAGCCCGGTCCGGATCCTATATATAGTTTCCGCGCTCCTACTGCGCTCGCTCCGAGCCTGTAGTCTCGGAGTCGTGCTCGTTAAAGTCGCTTGATATTATATAATTATATGCCGGTCGGAGGACGCAGACAGCTATTTACTTTATTGAGAGTATTTTGTTGGGAGTAGGGTGTATGGATGAGAGGGAGCCGCTGCGTTCGTTGAAGGGCGTGGGGGAGAAGACGGATAAGTTGTTTGGGAAGCTGGGGCTTCGGACTGTGGGGGATCTTTTGCGAGATTTTCCCAGGGAGTATGATGTGTATGAGAGGCCGGTGTCGGTGTCGGCCTGTAAGGTGGGGCAGAAGGCGGCTGTGCAGGCGGTGATCACTAACCCGGTGGAGATGCGGGCGGTGAAGAAGCTGACGGTGCTGACGACTACAGTCCAGGATGTGACGGGGAGGCTTACGCTGACCTGGTTTAATATGCCTTTTCTTCGTTCGACGCTTAAGAGAGGAGCGATTTTTGTGTTCCGGGGCCGGGTGGTGATGAAGAATAACCGGCTGACCATGGAACAGCCTGAGATTTTTACTCTCCGAAAATATGATGAGGTCTGTGAGACTATGCAGCCGATGTACAGTCTGACCGCCGGTCTCTCCAACAAAATTGTAGCAAAGATGGTGCGAAGCGCGCTGGATCAGACTGTGCTTACAGACTGGATGCCGGAAGAGATAAAGCAAAAACACGGCTTTGTTTCGCTTAGAAGGGCGATGGAGGATGTACATTTTCCAAAGAATCAGCAGGTGTTTTTGCAGGCCAGACAGAGGCTTGCTTATGAAGAATTTTTTCTGTTTATTCTCTGTATGCAGAAGCTGAAAAACGGCCAGGAGGATACGGTAAACCATTATCCCATGAAAGCCGGATGGAAGACGGAGGAAGTTATGGATTCTCTTCCGTACCGACTTACCAATGCGCAGTTACGGGTGTGGAACGAAATGGAAAAGGATCTGGCTTCGGATCGTCTGATGAACCGACTGATTCAGGGAGATGTGGGCAGTGGTAAGACCATACTTGCTTTTCTTGCCATGATCATGGCAGCGGAAAACGGGTATCAGAGTGCGCTTATGGCTCCCACAGAAGTTCTGGCCCGTCAGCATTTTGAGGACATGTGTCATCTTCTGGAAGAGAATGGAATAGACAAAAATCGAGTGGTTTTACTGACCGGATCCTGCAGCGCAAGGGAGAAAAGATCTGCAAAAGAAGCTTTGCTTCTTGGCACGGCCTCATTTGCCGTTGGTACCCATGCATTGATCCAGGATTCTGTAGAGTATAAGAGTCTCGGACTGGTGATCACAGACGAACAGCATCGGTTTGGCGTAAGACAGAGGGAAGCATTGTCGTCAAAAGGATATAAGCCGAATATAGCGGTGATGAGCGCCACACCGATCCCCCGTACGCTGGCCATGATCCTCTATGGTGATCTGGATATTTCCGTAGTAGACGAAAAACCGGCAAAACGACTTCCAATCAAGAACTGCGTTGTGAACACATCGTATCGTCAGACGGCATACCGTTTTATTGAAAAAGAACTCCAGGCAGGCCATCAGGCGTATATTATCTGCCCAATGGTGGAAGCAAGTGAGGAGATAGAAGCGGAGAATGTAGTCGATTATGCATCGTCCTGCGAGAAAATTTTTCATGACCATAAGGTTGGACTTCTGCACGGACAGATGCGGCCAGCCGACAAAGACGCGGTGATGGCTGATTTTGCTTCGGGAAACATACAGGTACTGGTATCCACCACAGTCGTAGAGGTGGGGGTCAATGTGCCGAATGCCACGGTTATGATGGTAGAAAACGCGGAACGTTTCGGCCTTGCACAGCTTCATCAGCTCAGAGGCCGTGTCGGCCGGGGGAAGGATCAATCCTACTGTATTTTTATCAGTCAGGATGATAAGGAGGAAACCGCTAGGCGACTGGATATCCTTAACAAGACAAATGACGGCTTTGTGATTGCTGATGAGGACATGAAGCTTCGCGGTCCCGGTGATTTTTTCGGGATTCGTCAGAGCGGAATGCTGGATTTTTCCATCGGAGATATTTACAGGGATGCGCAGCTGCTAAAGGAAGCAGCAGCAGATGCGGCAGAACTATTACAGGGTGATCCTGATCTAAAGAAAGAAGAACATTCTTTGCTGGCCGAACGTGTACATGGATTCATGACGAAGAAGCTTCAGGATGTAGTTTTATAGTATGGCAACGTTGCCGTGAACTGTAACTGTAGTATTACTTCATTGTGAAAATCGGCGAAATCAGCGACGTATATATGGAAAAAGCTGTGAAATATGTCTATATATTCGTGCGATATTTCAGCATATCGCAGTTTATTTTTTTCTGCAAAGGGGCTTAGTGGGATGGTATAATAATGGCAGTAAAGGCTTTGCGATACAATATGGGCAAGGCAAGAAGGAGGGCATTATGGAAGCTATGCACAAAATTTACTCTGACAGAGACGAACAGATTCATCTGAAAATCCTTCCGGGCCATTTCGTTACGACCCAGTCTCACGTTACACATTATCTGGATATGACAACAAATAAATCCCGCTGCTCTGAGGCACAGAGAATTGCAGATGTGCTGGCTTCTGCCTATGGTTCATCTACTCTGATCGATTCCATCGTGTGCCTTGATTCTACAGAAGTTATCGGTTCTTTTCTTTCCGAAAAGCTCACAAGAAGCGGTGTTATTTCAATGAACGCTCATCATACTATGTATATTGTATCTCCGGAGATCATCCAGAACGGGCAGCTGGTGTTCAGAGATAACAATCAGTTTATGATCCGTGATAAGAATATCCTGATTCTTGCCGGTTCCATAACCACGGGAAATACTTTGACGAATACGATTAACAGTTTGCTGTATTACGGTGGACATATTACCGGTGTGGCGGCAATTTTCAGCGCTGTCAGTAAGGTGGCGGATATGCCGATCCATTCTGTTTTTTCCGGAAAGGATATTCCGGGATATATGACGTACAGCAGCCATAATTGCCCGTTGTGTAAGAAGGGTGTTAAGGTGGATGGTATTGTCAGTGGGTTTGGTTATTCCAAGATTTGATGGAAGGTGACGGCTGCAGCGTATCGTCAGGCTTCTGCTGTATGTGTGGAAGTGACGGCTGCAGCCTGTTTTTTGGTTATTGTACTTACATTGTCATATATTTGATGCATGGTTGCGTAAAAATGTGATTAGGGTATTCACAGACTTTTTTTGCGAAGCAAAACTTTAAATATGCCTGTGAAAGCTACTGTTTATCGGCTTGCCAGTGATTCAGTGACGTTTTTTTGTTTTGGGAGGTATTGACGGAAAGAAAAAAGTAGTCATATATGAGAGAATATGATATAGTGTAACAATATTACGAAGGGAAGGGCATAGATATGAAGAAAAAGAAAAAATATTTTATGTTCAGCTTACTTTTTCTGGTTCTTGCTTTGGGATTGTTGTTGCCGCATTCTGTGCAGGCTGCCAAAAAGAATACGACGAAATATACGATCTACGTAAATCGCAAAACCAATCTTGTCAATGTGGTGGATGCGAAGTCTAAGAAGGTTGTCCGGGCGATGTATTGTTCTACTGGGAAGAATTACCGGACGATTAAGGGCACTTATTACACAAAGGCAAAGTATCGCTGGAGATATCTTAAAGGAAATGTATATGGGCAGTATGCTACCCGTATCAATGGGTCGTATCTGTTTCATTCGGTTCCTTATTATAAGAAAAATGTCAAAACAGTGGAGACGGTGGAGTACAATAAGCTTGGTTCGCAGGCCTCTTTGGGGTGTGTTCGTCTGACGGTGGCGGATGCCAAATGGATCTACGATAACTGTCGCATCGGAACAAAGGTCGTTATCAATGACAAAAAGCAGTTGGAAAAACCGTTATATCTGCCGATTAAAATATCTACGGAGAACAAATCCGGCTGGGATCCTACGGATCCGGATAAGAGGAATCCTTATTATCCCAATATATCGGTCAAGAGCGACAATGCAGTGATTCCTCTTGGCAGTGATTTTGAACCATTGTCCTGCGTAGAAGTTTCTTCGCCTGTATCAACAGAAGAGGAACTTCAGGAGACGCTCACCGTAAAAGGCAAGGTTAATACCATGAAGTCCGGAAAATATACTCTTACCTACAGTGTAAAGGATCCGCGGACGGAACTTACCACAATAAAAAAGATCACTTTCACTGTTTCTGCTCCCTGACAGTGAGGATGATGTAGATTTACTATTATACAGAAAGAGAGAAAAAACCATTGGATCTGATTATTTATATTAATGACATTGTTAATAATTTTGTCTGGGGCGTGCCGGCCATGATCTGCATTATTGGCGTCGGCCTGCTGCTCAGTATTAAGACGGGATTTATCCAGCTCAGAAAATTCGGCTATGCCATGAAATGTACCATCGGACGTATTTTTTCCAAAAAAGAAGCTTCCGACGGTTCAGTAACACCTTTTCAGGCGGTCTGTACAGCTTTGGCAGCAACAGTTGGTACCGGTAATATTGCCGGTGTGGCTGGGGCTATCGCCATCGGCGGACCGGGAGCAGTTTTCTGGATGTGGTGCAGTGCACTGCTTGGCATGTGTACTAAGTTTTCCGAGGTGACACTGGCTGTACATTTTCGGGAGAAAAACAGTGATGGAGACTGGGTCGGCGGACCTATGTACTATATCAAAAACGGTCTGAAAAAGAACTGGCATTTTCTTGCCGTGATCTATGCGGTACTTGGTGTGCTGGCAGTATTCGGTACAGGTAATGCAACACAGGTCAATACCATCGTTACTGCCATTGACAGTGTACTGGCAAACTTTAACATCTGCTCACCGGAATATTATGGCAGGGTCAATCTGATCGTTGGTATTCTCATTGCGCTGCTTGTAGCTCTGATCCTTGTGGGGGGCCTCAAACGAATCGGCACAGTTACGGAAAAGCTGGTACCTTTTATGGCGGTTATGTATGTCATTCTTGCCATTGGTGTGCTGGCAGTAAACTTCCGTCAGATTCCGGTTGCTTTTTCTCAGATTTTTGTGAGCGCATTTCATCCTCAGGCTGTTACCGGAGGTATTGTGGGCAGCATGTTTATGGGTATGAAAAAAGGCGTTTCCCGCGGTATTTTTTCCAATGAGGCAGGTCTTGGTACAGGATCCATCGCCCATGCGGCTTCTGATATCAAAGAGCCGGTACAGCAGGGCTTCTTCGGCATCTTTGAAGTCTTTATGGATACCATTGTGATCTGTACACTTACAGCACTTGTTATTCTTACCAGCGGAGTAAACATCACCTTTGGTCAGGCGGCTGGCGCCGAGCTTACCATCAGCGGATTTACTGCAACATACGGTGGCTGGGTTTCTCTTTTAACCGCCATCGCCATGTGCTGTTTCGCACTTTCTACGATCATCGGCTGGGGGCTTTACGGTACCCGCTGCATCGAGTATCTTTTTGGCACTAAGGTAAATAAAGGATTTATGCTGGTGTATTCCTTTATTGCCATTGTAGGCGCTACCACAAACCTTGCCGTTATCTGGGGAATTTCCGAAACCTTTAACGGCCTTATGGTTATTCCAAACCTGATTGCTCTGTTTTTGCTTTCCGGAAAGGTCAGAGAACTGGCAAAAGATTATTTCGCAAGACACGGTCAGAAATAGCAGATCAGAAATTGTCCACAGGAACTTTGATCTGTACGACAGCAAAAGGAACTACTGCAGACTAACGCTGCAGCAGTTCCTTTTGCTTTAAAAAGACAGCCGGATCTTACATCTGGTGACCGTTTGTCATCTGTCTTTCCTGGGCCTCGATCATTTTTTTGACCATATAGCCACCTACGGAACCATTTTCTTTGGAAGTCAGGTTTCCGTTGTAACCGTCGGAGAGCGGAACACCCAGCTCACTTGCCACCTCAAATTTGAAACGGTCCATTGCTCCCTTTGCTTCAGGTACAGCTGTTGTACTGGAAGATCTGTTTGCCATAATGAATTGCCTCCTTATTTGATTGGTTTGACTTGTTACGTTCATAGTATCTGCACGTCCTGACAAAATACACTGGAAAGTTCTGTGAAAAAAGTTCGATGCTTATAGAATATTGGTGAAATTGTACATTTTCAGAAAATATATTGCAATTATTTCGACATTTTGTTATCATAGCAATATGGTAGAATAAATTCAGGAGGCGAAAAATGAATATCGGATTTATCGCTCACAATAGTAAAAAGAGTCTGATCGAAGACTTTTGTATTGCATATAAAGGAATTCTCGCCAAACATCAGGTGTACGCGACAGGTACTACAGGACGGCGCATTGAGGAGGTCACCAATCTCCATGTTCACAAGTTTCTTGCCGGTTCCGTGGGCGGAGATAAGCAGTTCATGGAAATGATTGTCCGGGGAGATATGGATCTGGTCATTTTTTTCTACAATCCCACCATGATCGATCCAAAAGAACCGGATGTTTTTGAAATTACCAGATGCTGTGATCAGTTTAATATTCCTGTTGCCACCAACATTGCTACGGCCGAATCTCTGATTCTTGGACTTGATCGTGGTGATCTGGATTGGCGTTTACATCTTATTTAATCAGATTGGAGTTTTTATATGAGAGTAATTGCAGGGAAATGCAGAAGTCTCCCACTGAAGACACTCGAAGGTCTTGAAACCAGGCCTACGACAGATCGGACGAAGGAGACTTTATTTAATGTCCTTCAGCCATGGATTCCGGGCTGTCGTTTCCTGGATCTTTTTTCCGGCAGTGGCGGGATTGGCATAGAAGCTTTAAGTCGCGGGGCTGTGAAGGCTGTGTTTGTCGAACAGTCAAGAAAAGCTGTCACAGTGATCCGGGAAAATCTTCAGTTTACAAAGCTTTTGCCGGAAGCAGTGATCATGCAGGATTCGGTCATGCATGCTTTAAGTATACTTTCCGGAAAAGGAGAAGTTTTCGACTGTATTTTTATGGATCCTCCGTATGACCATGAACTGGAAAAAGAAGCTCTTATCTATATAAGTGAGCATGGACTGTTAAGAGAGGGCGGTATTGTCGTGGTGGAAGCGTCCCGCAGCACAGATCTTTCTTATGCGGCAGAACTGGGCTTTACAGTCGTACGGGAAAAAGTATACAAAACCAATAAACACGTCTTTTTTCAAACGGAAGAAAGAGCATAGTCTTGCGTAAATAATGTGTTTTCCGTAAAAATCCCGTAAAAAATCATGAAATCAGCCATTGTTTTCTTTGAGGATACGTGCTAATATTGTACCGAGTGGGTGACTGAATAGTATCTGAGAAGGTACTTAACAGATACCCGAATGGGAGTAAATGCTTTACCGTCAGATAAATAAGGAGATTAATATGAGCAGTAGAATTGAACAGATTATTGAAGAAATCGAAGAGTATGTGGAGAGCTGTAAATATCAGCCACTGTCCACAACAAAGATCGTTGTAAATAAAGAAGAATTAGAAGAGCTTCTGCGTGAACTTCGCCTGAAGACTCCGGATGAGATCAAGAGATACCAGAAGATCATCAGTAATAAAGATGCTATCCTTGCAGATGCTCAGGCAAAGGCCGAATCTATTATTGCAGAGGCTGAAGCCACCGCGCAGGAGATGGTCAGTCAGCATGAAGTAATGCAGAGAGCCTATGCCCAGGCGAATGAGACCGTTAACCAGGCCAACGCCCAGGCACAGAGCATCCTTGACGCTGCCACCACAGATTCCAACAATATTCGTCTGTCTGCCATCAGCTATACTGATGATATGCTGGCCAATATGGCACAGATCATGGAGAGCACAATGACAGATGCCGGAGAAAAATACAGTCTTTTTATGAATTCCATCAAGAGCTGCTATGATGTGGTAAAGAAAAATCGCAGCGAACTGGCTCCTCAGGTGTCTCAGATCCAGAACGATGAGGTGAGCGACGAAGAGTTAGAGTACGAAGAAGAAGAGTAATCCTGTGATCAGGGCAGTCAGTGCTCCCTGACCGAGTTTGGCCATGATGCATACGCGTACAGGCAGTCCTGTTTCCCGGAGCATACCGCATACCTGCATCAGACTGCTCAGCCCGCCAAAGGCGCAGAGACTGTTGAACAGAATACTTTTTACGACTGCGTTCAGGCGACAGGCTTGGAGCTGTCCAAGTCCTGTGGTGATCTCAAAGACAGAAACAAGAATACTTCTGACTGTCTGAGAGAATGGTGCTATTCCCTGTACGATGGCTGCCAGTACAGAAAATAGCAGAATATACCCACCGATTCGCAGGATAGTTTCCAGACTGTTCATAATGGAGGTGTCCAGATTTTCGCTCAGGCTGAAAGTCTGTGAGGCCTCCTTTTTTGATGTGCTGCACGCCGCCCAGATCGTATGCTCTGACAAAGAAGGGGCTATTTTCCCCGGATAGATAATAAATATATACCGGCTTATGATCCATATCAACAGAACGCTCATATAATAAGATATAAGCAGAAGTGAGCGCATTTTTCCTGAAATACCGGGATCCGCAAATACATATTCCATCAAAAAAGCCGGGGACAGCTGATTTGTAAAAGTCAGCAGAAGAAGAGCTTCACTGCGCTTTATTTTGTGAGAACAAAAGGCATCGTGTACCATTCTGGCACCCATTGGGATACCGCACAGCAGTCCGTTCAGGGCTATATACCATCCGTAACCTGAAAGTCCGCTGATGCGACCGCCTGAACTGTTTTCGGTCCCGGCCAGTTTTTCCAGGATCTGGCTGTGAAGGAACAGCTGTGACAGGATCATGCAGGGCAAAAGTGCGGGAATGACCCGGTTAAACCATAGCAGCAATCCGTCCCTGGCTCCCTGTAAAGCTGTTTCCGGTAATAAAAGAATCATGAAAAGCTGCAGCAGTGACAGTACGCCGATCAGTATTTTTTTCATCGCAGCCACTTTTTGTTTTATATGTATGTTTCTGTCATGCCGTATAGTCCCGTTATTTGCAGAAAATAAGGTATCTGTTCAGTTCCTTCACAGAAACGATCAGCAAATCACTTCGTTCACAGCAACACAAAATAAAAGTTCTAACTTATTATGGCAAAGCATATGGTTTATTTTGGGTGCAGCTTATGCTATAATGATAAAGCTGTATCAAATTGAAAGAAATGAGGCAATGCATCTATGGAAATACAGCTCTGGCGGCAGATCTTATGCCCCTATGAACTGGCAGTAAAGGAACTGACTGTCAAATTTAACCATCTGATCAGAGAACATCATGAGAAAGATCTCTATTCACCCATTACGCAGGTTACAGGACGGGTGAAGTCTGTATCCAGTATTCTGGATAAGCTGCAAAAGAAAAACATTCCTCTTGACAAGCTGGAAGACGAAATTGATGATATCGCAGGAATACGCATTATATGTCAGTTTGTGGAGGATATTGCCAGGGTTGAGGAGCTGATCCGAAGCCGCAGCGATATGGAAATCGTCAGTGTAAAGGATTATATTCACAATATCAAACCAAGCGGATACCGCAGTTATCATCTGATCATCGCTTATACTGTGGAAACTCTGGATGGCCCCAAAAAGATCCACGCGGAGATACAGATCCGTACCATGGCCATGGATTTCTGGTCTACGATCGAGCATTCTCTGCAGTACAAATACAGGGCCAATATGCCGGAACATATCCGAAAACGGCTGAGCAATGCGGCAGATGCCATTGTAGCCCTTGACCACGAAATGTCCTCTGTGAGAAGTGACATTATGGACGCGCAGAATTCTTCCATGACCAATCTCAAGCTGGTGGAAGACATATTGAATAATATCGAAAACCTGTACCGCGTTTCCAATAAGCGGGAGGTAAGTAAAATACAGGACGAATTTTACCGGATCTACCAGATGAATGATCTGGAACAGCTGAAGCATTTTCACCGTCAGCTGGACATTATTTCAGAAGGATACAGGGCGCAGGCCGTAACTGTAGATCCCGGAGAAGTATAATTCTCAATATTAGGATATGAGGTGCCAATGAAGCTTAATTTACCGGATAAATTTCAACAGTCAATGCATGAACTGCTGGGTGCAGAAATGTACCCGGCCTTTTTGGCGTCCTATGAGCGGCCTGTGAGAGCAGGACTTCGTGTCAACACTGCAAAAATATCTCCGGAAGCATTTAAAGCCGCTTCTTTTTTTCATCTTGATGCGATTCCATGGATACGCAATGGCTTTTACTATGAAGATGAGGATATGATTTCCAAACATCCATGGTACTATGCCGGGCTGTACTATATGCAGGAACCAAGCGCTATGACGCCGGCCAGTATCCTCCCTGTTAAGGAGGGAGATCTGGTGCTGGATCTGTGCGCTGCTCCCGGGGGCAAAGCCACAGAGCTTGGTGCCAGGCTTAATGGCACAGGATTTCTTCTGGCCAACGATATCAGTTCATCCAGAGCCAGAGCTCTTCTTCGCAATCTGGAGCGTTTTGGTATAGGAAATATGGCTGTGTGCAGTGAAGACCCCGAACGTCTGGTACAGGTGTTTCCTGAAACCTTTGACAAAATTCTAGTGGATGCCCCCTGTTCCGGTGAGGGGATGTTTCACAAAGAGCCGCAGATGACACAGTATTGGGAAGAACACGGCCCCGAATATTACAGTGAGATTCAGAAAAAGCTGATCCTTCAGGCGGCAGATATGCTGAAACCGGGCGGTATGCTGGTCTATTCTACATGTACCTTTGCACCTCTTGAAAACGAAGGTACGCTGTCCTGGCTTTTAGAAAACCGGCCGGAATTTCATCTTGTAAAGCTTTCCGAAAGATATGCGGGATTTTCCGCGGGGCTTTCTCCTTTTGAAGACGCAGTGAGGATTTTCCCCCAGAATATGGACGGAGAAGGTCATTTTGCCGCACTTTTGCAAAAAGGTGAGGATTCTTTAACATCAGGTGGCCAACAGAAAACCAAAGACTCCGGTAAAAAAAATAAGATCCCTTCGGCCGCCGAAGAGTTTCTGCAGCCCATTCTCAGCGCAGGCTGCTTTTCGGGGGACGGAGACTGGATGTTTCGGGATGAAAAGCTGTACTATATCCCCAGTCAGCCGATCACATCAAAAAAACTTCGTTTTCTCCGTACAGGACTTCTTGCAGGCGAGTGCAAAAAGAACCGTTTTGAACCATCTCAGGCTCTGGCTATGGCTCTCAGACAGGCAGAATTTCCTCTGACTTTGTCCCTGCCCGCTTCTGACGGACGGATTGTCCGTTATCTTAAAGGTGAGACCATTGATGCTCCGGAAATGGGAGCGAAAAAAGGATGGATTCTGATCTGTACGGACGGTTATCCGCTGGGGTTTGGAAAACTGGACAGAGGACGGATCAAAAACAAATATAATGCAGGATGGCGAATGCTCTAGGAGGAACTATGCAGCTTAGACTGGATAAATATCTGGCAGATCTGTCAGTAGATACACGCTCAAAAGTAAAGCTTCTGATCCGCAAAGGCAGAGTGAGAGTGAACAATGAGATCGCAAAGAAACCTGAGACGAAAATAGATACGGAAACAGATACAGTGACTGTTGATGGGCGCAAGCTTGTTTATCATCCTTTTGAATACTATATGCTGAACAAACCGGCAGGTGTATTGTCAGCGGCCCGGGACAAAAAGCAGCCTACGGTCCTGGATCTGATCGAGAGTGACCGCAAGGATCTGTTTCCTGTGGGACGGCTGGATAAAGATACGGTGGGGCTTCTTCTGATCTGTAATGACGGACAGCTTTCCCACCATCTGTTGTCACCCTCCCATCATGTAGACAAGACCTATGAGGTGCGTTTGGACGGAATGCTTACAGAAGACGATATTGCGGCGCTGGAAGCAGGTGTGGACATAGGGGACGATGAAATAACGCTTCCGGCATCTGTTGAAGCCGTATATGAGGATCTTTCCCATGTAAACATTACGATCCATGAAGGCCGTTTTCATCAGGTAAAACGCATGTTCCTGACCAGAGGTAAGACAGTTACATTTTTAAAACGGCTTTCCATGGGATCGCTTGTCCTTGACCCTGCGCTTTCTGAGGGAGAGTACCGCCCTCTGACAGAAGCAGAAATACAGCAGTTATCCGCTTTTGGCGGCACGAAATAAGAGGTAGTATGTCAGATTTTTTACCGATCAACCGAAAAGAAATGAAAGAAAGAGGCTGGACGCAGCCTGATTTTGTCTACGTTGTGGGAGATGCTTATGTGGATCACAGCTCCTTTGGATCTGCCATTATCAGCCGGCTTCTTGAGGCTCATGGCTATAAGGTAGCCATGCTGTGCCAGCCGGACTGGAAAGATGAAAACAGCATCCGGGAATTCGGAGAGCCGAGGCTGGCTTTTCTTGTTTCCGCAGGAAATATGGATTCCATGGTCAATCATTACAGTGTGTCGAAAAAACACCGCTTAACAGACGCTTATTCTCCGGGCGGCAAAACAGGATGCAGACCGGACCGAGCAGTGACAGTCTACAGCAATCTGATCCGACGGACCTATAAACATACCCCTATTATCCTTGGAGGCATCGAAGCCAGCCTTCGCCGCCTTTCCCATTATGATTACTGGAGTGACAAAGTCCGCCGCTCGGTACTGATCGATTCCGGCGCGGATCTGATCTCTTACGGTATGGGCGAGCATTCCATTATTGAGATTGCGGAGGCGCTGGACAGCGGACTTTCCATAGAGGACATCACCTTTATCCGGGGAACGGTTTACAGAACAAAAACGCTGGAAAACCTGTCGGACTATATTCTGCTGCCGTCTTTTGAACAGACACAGACAGATAAAAAGGCCTATGCCGATAGCTTTCGGATTCAGCACGAGAATACAGACGCGATTACCGCGAAAATCCTTGTGGAAGATAATACGACAAGAGGATATGTGGTCGTAAATCCGCCCGCTTTGCCGCTGACCATGCAGGAGATGGACGATGTGTATGATCTTCCATACCAGAGAGCCTGGCATCCCATCTATGATAAAGATGGCGGTATCCCGGCCTTTTCCGAGATAAAGTACAGTATTACCAATAACCGGGGATGCTTTGGCGGCTGCAACTTCTGCGCACTGACGTATCATCAGGGGCGTACTGTGCAGGTGCGAAGCCATGCTTCAATGCTGAAAGAGGCCCGTCAGTTTACGACAGAAACGGATTTCAAGGGAAATATCCATGATGTGGGAGGCCCTACCGCAGATTTCCGTATGCCTTCCTGTGAAAAACAGCTGACGAAGGGTGTCTGTGCCCGAAAACAGTGTCTGTTTCCCCAGCCCTGCAAAAATCTTAAGGTGGATCACAGCGACTATCTGAAACTTCTTCGGGAGATGAATGCAATTCCCGGTGTAAAAAAGATCTTTGTCCGCTCCGGTATCCGTTTTGATTATCTGATGGCGGACAGTGACCGCAGCTTTTTTAAAGATCTGGTAAAAGATCATGTCAGCGGTCAGCTGAGAGTGGCCCCGGAGCATGTGTCTGATCCGGTGCTTTCCTGCATGGGGAAACCAAAACACGTGGTTTACGAGGGATTCTTGCGTGAATTTGACAAAATTACGAAAGCCTGTCATAAAGAACAGTATGCCATACCGTATTTTATGTCTTCCCATCCCGGCTGCGGCCTGAAAGAGGCTGTCGAGCTGGCAGAATATATCCGGGATCTCGGGTATACGCCGGAACAGGTGCAGGATTTTTATCCGACCCCGGCTACAGTATCTACCTGCATGTATTATACAGGATTGAATCCTCTGACCATGGAGCCGGTCTATGTGCCCAGAAATCCCCATGAAAAAGCCATGCAGCGGGCACTGATCCAGTTTAAGGATCCCAAAAACTACGACCTGGTCAAAGAAGCGCTCGTAAAAGCCGGCCGCACGGATCTGATCGGTTTCGGAAAGGAATGTCTGATCCCGCCGAGAAAGCTCGCGGGTAAGAAGCCTTCTTCACAGAGAAAAACTGCTGAGGAGAAGGGCAGAGCAAAGCCAGGACACAACCATAAAAATTCCGGAACCAGAAAAGAGAAGTATAGTTCAAAGAGTGTCACAAAAGAAACTGTGACCAAAAGAGGAAAACGCAAATGAAAGAAAAAAAAGGATATTACGGTTACGTAAAAAAAGAACGGATAAAGCGTCTGGTCACCACGGTGATCCTGTTTGCCATTCCGTTGCTTTTGTTTGTGACAGGATATATGACGACAAAAACCACAAAGAATCTGTTTACTGTCATCGCTGTGGTAGGGTGTCTGCCGGGCTGTAAAGCCTTAGTGGGAACGATCATGATCTTTCTGGTGAAGCCCATGAAAGAAAAGAACTACAAAGCTATCAAAGCCCATGCGGGGAAGGTACTGGTAGGGTATGAACTGTATATCACATCATATGAGCACAGCGAATTTGTCTGCGCGGCAGCAGTACATGGCAGTCAGATCGTCTGTTATTCCGACCGACTGAAAAATCCGCCGGAACTTCTGGAGGAGCATATCAGCAAGCTGATGGATCAGAACGGATACCACCAGAAGGTGAAAGTCTTTACCCGGCTGGAACAGTTTACCGACCGTCTGGATACAATGAACGCACATTTCGAGGAGTTGGACAAGACAGCCTTTACACCGGATCCCAGGTATCCTGAGTATGACCGCAACCAGATGGTGATGCATCTTTTGTACCGGCTGGCTTTATAAGGATACTGTGTATGAGAGAACTTAATATTTCAGCAGCGGAGCAAAACCAGCGGCTGGACAAATATCTGAAAAAATATCTGAATAAGGCGCCCGGCAGCTTTATATATAAAATGCTGCGGAAGAAAAATATCAAGCTCAACCGGGCAAAGGCGGAGGGAAACGAAACCCTGAAGGCAGGAGACAGTATTCAGCTGTTTCTGGCCGAAGAAACCATCGACGGTTTTCGGGAAGCTGTTTCGATAAAAAAAGTACCGCTGCCTGATGTGATCTATGAAGATCCGCATATCCTGATCGTCAATAAACCTGCCGGACTGCTGACCCAGAAAGCAAAGATAAGCGATCTTTCCCTGGTGGATGAGATCCTGTATTATCTGGAGCAGACCGGGAAATACGATCCAACAAAGGATACGGCAAAGCCATCCGTATGCAATCGTCTGGATCGCAATACCAGCGGACTGGTTCTTTCGGGCATAGATCTGGCAGGTCTGCAGTTTCTGTCCGATGCGCTGAAACAGAGGACGCTTAAAAAAGAGTATCTTTGCATCGTTAAAGGCCGCATGACCGAACCTCTTCATATAAAAGGGTATCTGAAAAAAGATGAACGATCCAATCTGGTAAAACTACTGGAAACTCCTGAGGAGGATGCCAAGGCGGTGGAAACATATTTCACACCTCTTTCAGATAACGGGGAACTGTCCCTGGTAAAGGCAGATCTGATCACGGGAAAAACACACCAGATCCGCAGCCACCTGGCCTCTGTGGGGCATCCCATTATCGGGGATACAAAGTATGGCGAAGAAAGCGCGAATCAAAAATACCGGAAGAAATACGGCATAAAGCATCAGCTTCTGCATGCCCGTTATATAACTTTTCCTGACTGTGAGGGCTGTTTTTCAGGTCTGTCAGGACGCACATTTGCCGCACCGGTACCGGCACAGTTTAACCAATGTATGTTAGGAGAACATCTGTATGAACGAAACAGTAAATAATACTCCGGAAACGGAAAATAAGGAAAACGTTAAAGGGAAAAGCGAGATCTGGGAATATGTGAGAATTGTTGTGGCTGTAGTGCTTGTGGTGGGTATTGTCAATACGTTTTTCCTGCTGAATGCCAGGATCCCTTCAGATTCCATGGAAAACACGATCACCAAGGGGGATCAGCTGTTTGGCAACCGCCTTGCTTATAAGGATCACGATCCCGAGCGTTATGATATTGTGATCTTTAAATATCCCGATGATGAAAAACAGCTGTTTATCAAGCGTGTCATCGGTCTCCCCGGGGAAACCGTAACGATCATAGACGGAGAAGTCTATATTGATGATGATCCGACACCTTTAGACGACAGCTTCCTTCCGGAAAAGATGGAAGGAGATTTCGGACCCTACGAAGTGCCGGAGGACTGTTATTTTATGATGGGAGACAATCGGAACTGGTCCAACGATTCCCGTTTCTGGCAAAATACATATGTCAGAAGGGATCAGATCCTGGCCAAGGCTTTGCTTCGTTACTGGCCCCTGAACAAAATCGGTTTTGTAGAATAGGAGAGTACACATATGGGAACCTGGAATTCCAGAGGTCTCAGAGGCTCCACCCTTGAAGAACTGGTAAACAGGGCGAATGAACAGTATCGGGAAAAACATCTGGCACTGATCCAGAAAGTGCCAACCCCCATCACTCCCATCAAGATTGACAAATCCACACGCCATATCACACTGGCCTACTTTGACCAGAAAAGTACGGTGGATTATATCGGAGCGGTGCAGGGCTATCCCGTCTGTTTTGATGCCAAGGAATGCCATACCGACAATTTTCCCCTTCAGAATATCCATAAACATCAGGTGCATTTTATGGAAGATTTTGAAAAACAGGGCGGTATTGCGTTTATCCTGATCATGTTTACCCACAGGAATGAGTTTTATTACCTTCCTTATAAGAGTATGCGCGCCTTTTGGGACAGAGCCGCAAGTGGGGGCAGAAAGCACTTTAAATATGAAGAACTGGATCCCGCATTTTTTCTCCCGCATAATCCCAGGATCTTTGTGCCATATCTGAACGGCATACAAAAGGATCTGGAGAACAGGGATTGACAAAAAAAAACATTCTGCTATAATGTGGTTTGTTGTGATAGCACTGTATCACTTTATCACACTAAAATATCTGGAGGTAACACATGCAAAGAGAAATCCATACTCCTGAAGGTATGCGCGATATATATGGCATTGAATGCCGCAAAAAGAAAATGATGCAGGAACGTCTGATGCAGGTGATCCGAAGCTACGGTTTTGAGGATATTGAGACTCCCGTCATCGAATATTTTGACGTATTCAGTAAGGAAGTCGGCACCACGGCTTCCCGGGATCTTTACAAGTTTTTCGACCGGATCGGAGATACACTGGTGCTGAGACCGGATTTTACACCGTCCATTGCCAGAGCGGTTTCCATGTATTTCGGTGACGAGAAGCTTCCGAAGCGTCTTTGCTATCAGGGAAAGACCTTCGAAAACCGTCACAGCTATCAGGGACGCCTGAATGAGTCCACACAGATCGGCGTGGAGTACCTGGGAGATGACAGTGTGGAGGCGGACAGCGAACTTCTGGCACTGGCTGTGGAGACTATGTGTGCTGCCGGACTGAAAGAATTTCAGATCAGTATAGGTGAGGTCAACTTTTTTAAGGCACTGGTGGATGAAGCCGGGATGGACGAAGAGACGGAACTGGCCCTTCGAAAATACATTTCCAACAAAAACATGTTTGGCGCGGAAGAGATTCTGGATCAGATGAACCTGAGTGCAGAGCTTAAAACCGCTTTCCGGGAATTTTCGTCACTTTTCGGCGGACCGGAGATTCTGGAAAAAGCCAGATCCCTGACAAACAATCAGAGAGCGCTGGCTGCTGTGCGCCGTCTGGAACAGATTTATGATGTGTTAAAGCTGTATGGCGTAGAAGAATATGTTTCCTTTGATCTGAGTATGCTGAGCAAATATCGTTACTATACAGGAATTATTTTTCAGGGATATACATATGGATCCGGTGAGCCGCTGGTAAAGGGCGGTCGTTATGATAAACTGTTGGAACATTTCGGCGCGGATATGCCGGCTATCGGCTTTGGCCTCGTGATCGAGTATCTGATGAATGCGCTGGAGCGCCAGAAGATCGAGATTACTGTAGAAGATCAGAAGCTGATGCTTGTTTATGATAAATGCTGCTATGCCAGAGCGCTGGCTTTGGCCAAAGAGAAGAGAAATAAAGGCTGTTTTGTCAGTCTGGTGGCAAAAGATCCGGATATCTCAGTTTCCGAATACGAAACCATGGCTGCAAAGCATCAGTGTGCTTTCAGCTATGTGGAAGAATAGACGAATACAGCAGGAGGAAGAATTATGCAGCAGACAGAACGCTATCTCACCTTTGCACTGGGAAAGGGCCGTCTGGCAAAAAACGCCCTGGCACTGTTTGAAAAGGTGGGGATTCACTGCGATGAAATGTACGATAAAGAATCCCGTAAACTGATCTTTGTCAATGAAGATCTGAAGATGCGATTTTTTCTGGCAAAGGGGCCGGATGTACCGACCTATGTGGAATACGGTGCCGCAGATATCGGCATCGTAGGTGCAGATACCATTATGGAAGAGGGACGCAAGCTTTATGAGGTACTTGACCTGAAATTCGGAAAATGCCGCATGTGTGTCTGCGGTCCGGAAAGTGCCAGAAAGTATCTGGAACACAATCAATTCATCCGCGTGGCCACTAAGTACCCGAATATCGCCAAGGATTATTTCTATAATAAAAAGCATCAGACCGTGGAGTTTATCAAGCTGAACGGATCCATTGAGCTGGCACCCATCGTAGGCCTTTCGGAAGTGATCGTGGATATTGTGGAGACCGGCACGACCCTTCGGGAAAACGGGCTGACCGTGCTGGAAGAGGTATGTCCCCTTTCGGCTCGTATGGTGGTCAACCGCGTCAGTATGCGGATGGAAAATGAGAGAATTACAACTCTGATCCGTCAGTTAAAAGAGGTCATCGACAAAGGAGAGGAATAGATCATGCGAATCGTAAACCTGACAAAAGAAACCACAGAAAATATTCTGGAAAATATGTTAAAAAGAAGCCCCAACAACTACGGCGAGTACGAAGCCCGCGTTGCCGCTATTCTTGAGGAAGTAAAAGCAAAGGGTGATGAGGCTATCTTTGCCTATGCAAAGCAGTTTGATCATGTAGAGCTGACCAAAGAGACGTTTCGTGTTTCAGAGGCAGAGATCCGGGAAGCCTACGATCTGGTGGATGCGGATCTGATCGCCGTAATTAAGAAAGCACTGGTTAATATCCGGGAGTATCATGCAAACCAGAAGCAGAACAGCTGGTTTAATTCTACGGCTCAGGGAACCATGCTTGGACAGAAAGTGACGCCCATGGATACGGTAGGTGTCTATGTCCCCGGCGGAAAGGCCGCTTATCCTTCTTCTGTGTTAATGAACATTGTTCCCGCAAAAGTGGCGGGGGTGGGACGTATCGTCATGACAACACCCTGTAATGCGGAAGGAAAAGTTAATCCTCTGGTACTGGTTGCCGCAAATGAGGCCGGTGCCGATGAGATCTATAAAACCGGCGGTGCGCAGGCAATCGCAGCCATGGCTTATGGTACACAGAGCGTGCCGAAAGTGGATAAGATCGTCGGTCCGGGAAATATTTATGTGGCGCTGGCAAAAAAAGCTGTATTTGGTCATGTAGCTATAGACTCCATTGCCGGTCCCAGCGAAATTCTGGTACTGGCAGATGAGACAGCAAATCCCCATTATGTGGCTGCGGATCTTCTGTCCCAGGCAGAGCATGATGAGCTGGCATCGGCAATTCTGATCACAACCAGCCGTGAGCTGGCTGAAAAGGTATCTGAAGAGGTGGACGGTTATCTGCAGAAGCTTTCCCGCCGTGAGATCATTCAGAAGTCTCTGGATAACTTTGGTTATCTGTTGGTGGCAGAAAATATGGAAGAGGCTATTGATGCGGCAAACGCCATTGCATCTGAGCATCTGGAGATCGTTACCGCCAATCCCTTTGAGGTTATGATGAAAATTCGCCATGCAGGCGCTATTTTCCTTGGAGAATACAGCTGCGAACCGCTGGGAGATTATTTTGCAGGTCCGAACCATGTACTGCCCACGAATGGAACTGCCAAATTCTTTTCCCCGTTGTCGGTGGATGATTTTGTGAAGAAATCGTCGATCATTTACTATTCCAGAGAGGCGCTGGCTCCGATCCATAAGGATATTGAAGCCTTTGCAGCTTCCGAACATCTGACGGCACATGCAAATTCCATTCATGTGCGGTTTGAAGATGAAGATTGACAGAAATTTGTTGAACAGGTCGAATCACTTGGTAATGAGGTCATAAGTATATACTTTAGGTGTGAGTGAACCCTTGGGAGAAGCTGCTTTTCATGGGGCGAATAACTGCCGAACAGATACGATTAATATTATGTCAGAGGTGAAATGTGTGTCGCCTGGCGAGTGCGCAGAGGACGGAACCAGATACGATTAATATATAAAGAGGATGTGGAATAATATGAGCAGAACTGCAACAGTCAATAGAAACACGAAAGAAACAAAAATTGAAGTAAGCATTGACCTGGACGGCAGCGGAAAATCCGATCTGCAGACGAAAATCGGATTTTTTGATCATATGCTGGACGGCTTTGCCCGCCACGGTCTGTTTGATCTGAAGGTCAGATGCGATGGTGATATCGACGTAGACTGTCATCATTCCATTGAAGATACGGGCATTGTGCTGGGAACAGCCATCAAAGAGGCGGTAGGCGATAAAAAAGGTATTCGCCGCTTCGGAAGCTGCATCCTGCCTATGGATGAGACGCTGGTACTGTGTGCCGTGGATCTTTCCGGACGTCCGTATTTACAGTTTGACGCCGAATTTACAGCAGATCGGGTGGGAGATATGGATACGGAGATGGTGAAAGAATTTTTCTATGCTATTTCCTACGGCTGTGCCATGAATCTGCACATCAAGGTACTGACACCGGGAAACAATCACCATATGATCGAAGCTATCTTCAAAAGCTTTGCCAAAGCTCTGGATGCAGCAGTACAGTATGATGAGCGTATTGAAAACGTATTGTCCACTAAAGGATCTTTGTAATAGGAGTAAAGAAAAATGGCAGAAAAGATCAGACTTTCCTGGGAAGAATTAAAACTGAATTCCGACGGTATGCTGCCGGTGGTTGTGCAGGATGATGCCAGCGGTACGGTGCTTATGGTGGCCTACATGAATAAAGAAGCCTATGAGCAGACTCTGTCCACCGGACGAATGACCTATTGGAGCAGAAGCAGAAATGAACTCTGGGTCAAGGGCCTGACCAGCGGCCATTTCCAGTACGTGAAATCTCTGGCCATCGACTGCGACAATGATACACTGCTGGCCAGGGTAGAGCAGGTGGGGGCTGCCTGTCATACAGGAAATTACAGCTGCTTCTATCGGGAGCTGGAGTGTTAATTTAATTTGCAGAAGGAATTTGCTGAGCATACATCTGATTATAGGCTAAATAAGGCAAATTTTGGATGTTTTCATCTGTTTTTTTACAAAATATCCAAAATAACATCTTTTAGCTGTGTCAGTTGGAGGTTTATTATCAGTTTGCCGAATAAACATCCAATATATAGAGAAAATAAGGCAGAATTTGGATGCTTTCATCTGTTTTTTAATAAAATATCCAGGAAAACATCTTATAGATGAAAAAAGTACCAATGACAGAAGAAGCATTCATTGTCATTGGTACTTTTTTATTTAGAACTGGCATCATTTTTATCAGGAATTATTAGTAAGCAGTAATTTCACCTGACTGAAATTTTTATTTAATAGTTATTATCACTTATCTGAAATCCGATTCACCAGAATAGCATCCGGCATATGCCGTCCTTTTCCGGAAACACTGCTGGATTTGGTGATCTGTCTGCCGTCATAGTACATTACCGCGGAGCTGCCGCCGTCGAGATTCATACCCTGATAACAGTCATAGCGCATCATGATCTTCGTACATTCCGCTACAGAGCAGCCCAGACTGTAACCCGGCTGGCGTCCGTCAATGACCAGCATCAGAAGAGAACCGTCCTTTTCCTGCCCAAGCGTAGTTCTTGGCTGGATACCCATACAGTAACCTTCGTTTACGGCCTGTACACCGTCCACCACAAGACCCGGATAGAACTCCAGACCCCAGCGAAAATCTTCCACATTAATGCCGGAGTAGTTCGATACATACATTTTGTTTTCTTTATTCAGACCGACAAATTTCCACGCGGGCTCATTTTTGTGGGTACCGTATTCCACACCGTCCACAACAAGAGAACCGTTGACGATTCCGCCGCTGCCCACACCGTCGGGATCCACAAAGCCGCTGGCATTTATGCCGAGAATAGCATCGTTGTCCTCACAGAATGTAACAATTTTATCACCGTAAGAGCCAAGATGCTTGGCTTTCACCAGATCCACCTGAGAAGGTTCTTTTGCGATGGCAAGTTTTCCTTTGTAGCTGCTGCCGTCTGTTTCAATGATTAGAAGATTGTTCGGCGCGTTGATCACAAGAATGGGATCGCCTTCCACCGTTTTCAGACCAAGCTTCATATCAAAGTCTTCAATATGAAGACTGTTGTATCCATCCTTCAAAAGCTGGGGATTGGCTTCCAGATACTGATGAACGGTATCGCTGTCGATCTCCCAGTACTTTTCGTAAAACTCCTCTTTTTCCGTGTCATCAGTGATCGCCTCTCCCTGGATCAGAAGACCGGGTTCCGTAATATTCTCCTCATCACCGCCCCAGGTAGTATTCATATTAATAGATTTCATCAGATCCTCATCCTGCTGCGCCATGGCCTTCTCGATCACACTGTGCGGGATAAACATGGTTGCCAGCCATTGGTGGCTGTTCGTGGTCATGGCCGTCATGATGTAGATGGTCCGCCATTTGGCAATAAAGGGTATATTGGAAAACACTGCTGTCAGATACAGAGCCACTAAGACAACCACTGCAATTACAATTCGCCGTATACGACGAATCCTGCGTTTCCGTCTTGACAGTTTTTTCTTACGTGGTTTTTCAGGATAGATTTCCTGATAACCAACTGCTTTTTTTCTTCGGGTCATTTTCTTCTCCTGTTGTTGTAAATTGTCGAACGTTGGACATTATTGTCAAGTATTTTAGCACAGAGACTGTCTGGACGCAATACAGAAGAGCTTTCGTTTTCTTTACATTACTGTTACATAAAGGATATGAAAAACCATGAGACAGGGGGACAGCTGAGTCACGGAACCTGTCCCCCTGTCTCACTCAGTTTTACTGATTGGCGCATTGTTATAGCACCTACTGCTTTAACGAAAGGTGTGCAGACACGTACGTGTACCCGATGTGGTCACAACCAGCAGCTCAACATTGACAATCTGACGGCAAGCGGGAGTCTGTCGCTTAAGGACTTTCCATTGAAAGTTAAGCAGAGCTTTACATTAAAAATTAACGGTATGGCAGCAGGTGACCGCGTGATCAGCTGGAAATCCAGCAATACCAGGATCGCAGCGGTAAATAACGCAGGAAAAGTAACCGCCATGAAAAAGGGAAGTACTAAGATCACAGCTACTCTCGCCAGTGGTCTGAAACTTACCACTACAGTAAAAGTACAGACAAGTACAGTAAAGACCACAAAAATTACTGTCAATGCCAGAAATGTGACCCTGAAAACCAGGCAGGGCTTCCAGATCCTGGCAGCGAAAAATCCGGCAACATCCCAGCAGGGGATTACCTATTCGACTTCTAACAAAAAGATCGCAACTGTAAGCAGGAAGGGATACATTAAGGGTGTGAAAGCCGGAACAGCAACGATAACCGTGAAGTCTGGCAGCAAGAGTGTGAAGATCAAAGTCAAGGTAGAAGGGGTGAAGACAACCAGCCTGACAGCAAACAGGACGGCTGTCACCCTGAAGAAGAACAAGACCTTCGCATGGAAAGTTAAGACTGTTCCTGCTAATTCTTCTGAGAAGATTACTTACACCACTTCCAATAAGAAGGTGGCTACCGTAAGTAC